>JBDTNQ010000028.1:0-39301 GCA_039933635.1 Acidobacteriota bacterium | reverse complement strand
TGAAGATCGTTGGCGAGACGCGCTACGACCAGTTGCTCGGCGTGCACATCATCGGCGGACGCGCCACGGAACTGATCGCTGAAGCGGTCGTGGCGTTGCGCCTCGAGTCGACGGTCGAAGAACTGGTACGCACGATTCACGCGCACCCGACGATGTCGGAGGCGATCGGCGAAGCTGCGCACGCGACGCACGGCGCGGCGATACATTTATAGAGGTTCTGGGTTCTGCGGTTCGGAGTTCTGGTTCCGGCGATCGCGTCTGACGCTTGGAACCTTAAATCAGGAACCCGAACCCAGAACCCGGACCCAGAACCCCAGAACCGAGAACCCGGAACCGTAGTTTATGTCTGACGTCGTCATGCCCCAGATGGGAGAGTCGGTAGCGGAAGGCACGATCGTCCGCTGGATCAAGCGCGTCGGCGACAGCGTCGACAAGGACGAACCGCTGTTCGAAATCTCCACGGACAAGGTCGATGCGGAGATCCCGTCGCCGGATGCGGGGACACTCCTGGAAATTCGTGTGCCGGAGGGCGAGACGGTCCCCGTGCACACCGTCGTCGCGGTCATCGGCATACCAGGCGTGACGGCCACGCGCGAGAGTTCGCGAGCCGCGGTGGCGCCGCCATCCGCGACCCCGGCCAAGCCGACCGCGCACGAGGTGATCCAGCCGCTCTCCTCGGCTGCCCCGTCACGGACAGCCGGTCAGCCCGCGCCGATGGCGCCAGTCTCGGATCGTCTCCATGCCGTGTCGTCGCCTGTCGTCCGCACGATCGCAAAGGCGCACGGCGTGGACATCGCCGAGCTTCACGGCACCGGGGCATCAGGCCGGGTCACCAAGAAAGACATCGACGCGTTCATCGCGACTCGCGCGCCCGAGCGCGCGGCGCCGCGCGTTCCTGTCTATCAACCTGGCGATGACGTCCGGCTCGAGAAGATGACCGTGATGCGGCGGAAGATTGCCGACCACATGGTCAACAGCCTGCGCACGTCCGCCCACATCTACTCCGCGTACGAAGTGGACTTCAGCCGCATCGACGCGCTGCGCCGGCAGCACAAGGCGCGCTACGAAGCGGCCGGCACGAGCCTCACCTACACGGCGTTCGTGGCGAAGGCGACGGCCGACGTGATTCGGCAGTTTCCGTACGTGAACGCATCGCTCGATGGCGGCACCATCGTCTACAAGAACGACATCAATCTCGGCGTCGCCGTGGCGCTCGAGCAGGGCTTGATCGTGCCGGTCATCCGCCAGGCCGACGGCAAGACCGTGATGGAACTCTGCCGCCACATTCAGGACCTGGCTCAGCGCGCGAGAACCAGGCAACTGAAAGTGGAAGACGTGGAGGGCGGCACGTTCACGTTGACGAACCCCGGCATCTTCGGCGGCCTATGGGGCCTGCCGATCATCAGCCAGCCCCAGGTGGCCATTCTCGCCGTCGGCAGCATCGACAAGCGCCCGGTGGTCGTCGACGATGAGATCGTGGTGCGACCGATGTGCTACCTCACACTGGGCTACGACCACCGGCTCGTTGACGGCGCCGACGGAGGCAGATTCCTCCAGGCGTTGAAGGATCGGCTGCAGAACTTCAGCGACACGCTGCTGTGACGATCCACGTGCGCCGCCTGGGCCGCGTCGACTACGCCGAGGCTCTCGAACTGCAGCGGACGCTCGTTGAAGAGAGGCGCGCCGGCCACATCGGCGACACGCTCCTCCTGCTCGAACACCCGCCCGTCATCACGCTCGGCGCGCGTTCCCGTCACGCGAGGACGAACATCGTCGCGTCGGCCGAAGAGCTCGCCGCCGCAGGCGTCTCGGTCCACGACACGGGACGGGGCGGTGACGTCACCTACCACGGGCCTGGCCAACTCGTCGGCTATCCGATCCTGGACCTGCGACCGGACCGTCAGGACGTCCATCGCTATGTGCGGGATATCGAGGAAGTGCTCATTCGCGCGATCGCCGGCTTTGGCGTGTCTGGGACACGGATCCCGGGACTCAGCGGTGTGTGGGCCGGACCGCTGGGCCAGGAGGAGAAGGTCGCCGCCATCGGGGTACGCATCAGCCGCTGGATTACCTCCCACGGATTTGCCCTCAACATCAGCACCGATCTGAGGCACTTCCAGCTCATCGTTCCCTGTGGCATCGCGGATCGCGGTGTGACCTCTCTGGAACGTCTCACAGGCGCTGTTGTGCCCACAACGAGCGCAGAAGATGCCGTTGTTGAGGCCGTGGACGCGATCTTCGGTCACCGCTGAGACACTCCTGCCGGGGTACGGCCGGGTACCCCCCTTGCATTAGATCGCTGTGCTACCCGTCCTGGTGCGCATTCCGGGCATGGGACGGCCGAGCCTCGCTTGAAGTTTCGAAGCATCCGCTTCGACATCACGAGGGTGCGGGCACAGTCACCACCCTCCCAAGGACGGTCAGTCATGACGGACATCAACCTGCGATCGTCTCCAGCTTCGGGTGCGCAGTCGCCGGTGCTTCGGACCGCACTGGGCCGAGTTCGTCGGGCGCTGGCGGCCACGCTTCCGTTCGCCGTCGGTCTCGCGATGGTGGTGGCGCTCGCTGGCGCCGCGGGGTGCGCGCAAAGCACGCCGACGACTCCGACGCCGACCACCCCGCCCCCGACGACGCCTGAGCCACCTGCGCCTCCGCCTCAACCGCCACCGGCCAACACCGCGCCAACAACGGGCAGGATTACGGTCAGCCCGAGTGAGGCTGGTCTCGTCGACTGGACCAACTTTGCCTACCGGGTCAGTGGCGTGACAGATGCCGACTCCGATCCGATTACGTACACGTGGAACCTCGGCGACGGCAGCTCTGCCGTGAGCGGGCCTGAGGCATCGAGGGCCTACTCAGCGGCTGGCAGCTACGACGTGACTGTGATGGCGGGCGACGGCCGTAATCCGGACATCCAAGCCGCGATGCAGACGGTCACGGTGCGTAGTCTGACGGGGACGTGGGCGGGCCGGCTGACTTGCGAGAACTGCGGCGTGACCTATGTCGACGTGGCGTTCACGATCACGCAGACAGGGACGGCCCTCAGCGGCACGTGCGTCATCAACACTCCGGGTGGGCCGGCGGCCCCACTCACGGCCGCGCTCTCAGCCGACCGCAGCGTGATCAACTTCGCCGGCGGCTGCGACGGCGCCGCGATCGAGGCGACGTTCAACGCGAAGACGGATCAAGTGACGATGACCTGGGCCGACGACTACGTCGGGCCGTTGTCTCGCTGACCGGTCGCCCGAAGCATCATCCCTCCCGCCGTGCGGCATCCGGCTTGCACTGTCGCAAACCGCCTGCCCGCATCCGCGTGCAGGACCGCGCACGCGTGAGTATGTGCGCCCAAAGGAAGGTGTGTGTGGCTCGTTCCCATGGACGGTTTCGTGTCGCCCTGTCGTCGTTCCGTCCCGCGAGCGTCGGCGTGGCGGCTTTGATTCTCGGAGCGTTCGTTGTGGCCTGTGACGGCCGGAACAACACGCCGAACACGCCAACACCGACGCCCACCAACTCGGCGCCCACCACGGGCACTATGGCGGTGACGCCTGGCGCCGCGGGGCTGATCGGGTGGACGAACTTCGCATTTTCGGTTTCCGGTGTCACCGACGCCGATTCGGATCCGATCACGTACTCGTGGGATTTCGGCGACGGCAGTGCGGTCGCTGCCGGCTCGACCGCGACGAGGACCTACACCGCGGTCGGCAACTACGTCGTGACCGTCACGGCCACGGATGGTCGCAGCGCGGCCATCGTGGCTGCACAGCGCTCCGTCACCGTCCGCAACCTCACGGGGGTATGGGGCGGTCGGCTGAACTGCTCGGCCTGTGCCGTGACGTCATTGGACGTCACCTTCAACATCACCCAGACGGGCACATCCTTCTCCGGCAGCTGCACGTTGAGCAGCGGCGCCGGCGGAGCGCTCACGGCATTCCTGCCAGACAACCACACGATCGTGAACCTGCTCGGCAGCTGCGGCGGGGGATCGGTCGACGCGCTGTTCAATGCCTCGACGGACCGTCTCAGCTTGATCTGGAAATCCGACTACATCGGCACGCTCACGCGTTGAACGTGTGAGGTGCGTCAGCGATCGGTCGTGGCGCGCATCTCGGCATCGAGCGCGCGTCCGTCGCGCGCGATGCTCACGGGCACGGCCTCCACGTCGCCGCGAGTCGTGTGAAAGTTCACGATGCATGCCCGCAGGAGGTAGCGGCCGGCGATCACCGCATTAGACACAAATGCCTCGCCGCCTCGCTGCAGCCGCTCGAGTAGTTCCTGGTTCAGACGGTTGAGGTAGGCCTCGGTGGCGGTGGTTCCAACGGAAGGCCGCAGGTCGGCCGGCACATAGCGGAACGTCGTGATACTGAGTGCCTGCGTCACGAGCTCCATGTCTGGCATGGCCGCAATGACGTCCGCCATCGCCCGTGACAGCCGGATGTCATCGCCAATCATCTGGCGGTATCCTTCCGCCCCGGCGTGCTGCAGAGCCAGCCACACTTTCAGCGCGCGGAAGCCGCGTGAGTTCTGCGGCCCATAGTCGACGAAGTTCAACACTTCCTCGTCGAAGTGATAGTACGGCGGGTGATAGGCGAACGCGTTCCGCAGCGCCGAGGCGTCTCGGACGAGGGCGCATCCGGCTTCGAGCGGGGCATAGAGCCACTTGTGCGGATCGACGGCCACGGAGTCAGCGTCGCTCAGGCCCCGCAGATCGTCGGGTACGTCCGCGGCGGCCGCTGCAAATCCGCCATACGCGCCGTCCACGTGGAACCACAACTCGCGCTCGCGGCAGATGCGTCCGAGGTCCCGCAGCGGATCGACGGCCCCTGTGCTGACCGAACCGGCCGTGCCGACGACCAGGAACGGCGCGTGACCGGTCGCGAGATCCGCGTCGATCTGCCTCCGCAGATCATCGAGCTTCATTCGCAACGACGCATCAGTCGGAATCCAGCGGATGGCGGCGGTGCCGAGACCTGAGAGATCGGCAGCCTTCTGGATCCATGTGTGTGTCTCGGCGGACGTGTATACGACGAGTTGGCGTGACGACGCGAGACCGTCGACACGCACGTTTCCCGGCGCACGCGCGGCACGCGCGGCGAAGAACCCGACGAGGTTGGCCATGTTGCCGCCACTGACCAGCAATCCAGCGCCGCCTGCCGGATATCCGATGAGCTCGGCAATCCAGCGCACGGTCTCTGCCTCGATCTCGGTGGCGGCTGGTGAGAGCCGCCAACTGCCGACGTTCGCATTGAGCGCCGACGCCACGAGGTCGCCGAGGATGCCGATCGGCGCAGGGGGTGCGGTGATGTAGCCGAAGAAACGCGGGTGAGCGTTGAACAGCGAGTGGCCGAACAAGCGGTCGACGAGTGCCGACAGCACCTCGGGTGCCGGCGTGCCTTGCTCGGGCAACGGACGACCGGCACCGATCGCCTGGCGGACGATTGAGGCTGTTTCGTCGGGCGTCACCCTGCCGAGAGGCACGGCAGCCATGGCATCGGCGACCTGGTCCACCAACATGTGGCCGAGCCGGCGGAACTCGGCCGGAGTCATGTGGAGCGGCGAATCACGTCGTGGCTGGTTGGCAGACGCCGGCGAGTTCATCGCAGTCCCTCGAAGAGATCGTGCTCACGCTGGCGGCCGCCATTGACCAGGCTCGACACGCGATAGAAGCCCTGCCGGCCCCAGACGGCCTCGTGGCCGTCAGGGGACAGATGACGAAGCGACTCGTAGGCAGCGATTTGCGAATCGTGGCACGACACGGCTCGCCAGGCGGTTTCCCACCAGGCGCGCGTGTCGATCACGGTGGTTACCGCCCAGTCTGGCCAAGCCACCGCCTGGCGCTCCGCGCCGTCGACCATGGTCGTGACCTTCTTGAGCGCCTTTTCGTAGGCATCCCACACCGACTGCGGCCAAGCCATGTAGTAGAGCTTGGACACCCGGTGCGCCAGACCCTCGACGCCGGGGAACGATTGATCCGCAGCCGCGACGATCGCGGCCGTCGTGAACTGCGAGATCGCGATGTGATCCGGATGACCGTAGGATCCGTCGTGCGGAAACGTGAGCACGACCTGCGGCCGCACGCGCCGAATCTCGCGTGCGATACGCCCAATTACTTCTGACGGGACGGCTCGATCGAGATCCTGGTCGACGTAGTCGAACACCGTCAGATCGGCGATTCCCAGGACGGTCGCGGCCGCTCGCAGTTCCCCCGCACGGATGCGCGCCAGCGCGTCCGCCCCAGGGTGTTCTGGTGGAGTGCGATGACCGCGGAACCGCCCGCGTTGTCCCAGCGTGGCGGTCACAAGCGATATCTCCACCCCCTCCGCCGCGTATTTCGCCAGCGTACCGCCGACGCCCAACGATTCGTCGTCCGGGTGCGCCAGAACCGCCATGAGCTTCAGCGACATGGGTCAATTCTAAAGCGATGGGCCTGCGAGATGGCGTCTGCCCCCGCGCCTGTCGTCCAGTCGGTATCGCGAGGCTCGCAGGTCGAAGTCACCAACTCCCAGGCTTTGAGTGCCCGTGCGTCACCTGCCGCTCCCGAACCACTGTTGACCGATTCGGCGCGAACGGTTTCCGGCAAGTATGCGTCCATAGTGGGCGACGTGGCGCCACACATGCCCAATTCACCGATGCCGTCCCTCGTCCCCCTCGCGGTCGTGGACGCCAGCAAGCGGTTTGGTGTCGTCCAGGCGTTGTCTGGCGTGTCGTTCGAGGTCGGACCGGGTGAGCTCATCGGTTTGCTCGGGCCCAACGGGGCAGGAAAGACGACGTTGATCCGCGCGATTGCGGGCCGCATCACGCTGGATTCGGGGATGATCCAGGTGCTCGGCGCCGCCCTGATGCCGAACGACGCGCGGCCGACGCTCGGGGTCGTGCCGCAGGAACTGGCGGTATATCCGCTGCTCACCGCGCGCGAAAATCTCGAGGTCTTCGGCCGGCTCTACGGCGTGGGGCCGCGTGACCTGGACGCCAGAGTGCGGTGGGCGCTCGACTGGTCGGATCTCAAGGACCGGGCGAGCGAACCCACGAAACGGTTTTCCGGCGGCATGAAGCGGCGCCTGAACATCGCGTGCGGTCTCATGCACCAGCCGTCGGTACTGCTCCTCGATGAGCCGACGGTTGGCGTCGACCCCCAGAGTCGCGAGCGGATTTACGAAATGCTCGCCTCGCTGCAGCGCGAGGGCATGTCGATCGTGCTGACCACACATCACCTCGAGGAGGCCCAGGACCGTTGTCAGCGCGTCCTGATCATCGATCGCGGACGGATTGTCGCCGCGGGGACCGTGCCGGAACTCGTCACACGAACGCTGGGCCGATCGCGCACGCTCGAGCTCACGCTGGCCAGTCCGATAGACCAGACGGCGGCCATCCCCGAGCACGTGACGGTGTCGGACGACCGGATGGCCCTGCGGTCCAGCATCAGCGACACCGACGTCGACCGCGACGTGGCGCGCGTCGCCGTGGTCGCCGCGGCCGCCGGCATCGCGGTTCGCGACATCAGGTTGAGCGGCGCGTCGCTGCAGGATGTGTTCATTGCCCTCACCGGGCGGGAGCTCCGGGAATGATTCCGACGCTGATTCGGATCGGCTGGCTCAATCTCAAGCGGGATCGCGTCGCGCAGGCGATGACGTTCGTGCTGCCGATCCTGTTCTTCTCGATCTTCGCGACGGTGTTCGGCAACCAACGGAATCCAACCCGAAAGATCACCGTCGCGGTCGTCGACGAGGATCAGAGCGACTACTCCCGTAAGCTCGTCGCCGCGCTTCAGGCGGAAGGCGGGCTGACCGTCGAGACGGCCGAAAAGGGATCAGCCAACGCATTTGATCGCGCGCGCGCCGAAGCCATGGTGAAGGGCGGCACGGTGCCCGTGGCCATTGTGCTGCCGAAGGGACTCGCCACCGGTCCGAGCTTCCTCGCGGAGTCCGGCAGCACACGGGTCGCCGTTCAGGTGCTGGCGGATGTCTCGGATCCCATCGCGCCGCAGATGGTGCAGGGCCTGCTGCAGAAAGTCAGTTTCACGGCGGCGCCGGAAGCCCTTGCCACTCAGGGCATCCGCCAGTTTGAAAAGTACTCGGGGCCGCTCACGCCGGAACAGCGGGCGTCCTTCGATGCCTGGCTCTCGCGTCCCCGCGACGCCAATGCCTCACAGCCGTCCGCGAGCGCCATCGGGCTGCCGATTGAGATGGTCAATGTCATGCAGCCGGCCGCGGCGAGCAACAGCGCCACGGTCTCGTTCTACGCGGCGGGGATCGGCGTGATGTTCCTACTGTTTTCGTGTTCGGGAAACAGCGGCACGCTGCTCGAGGAACAGGAAGCCGGGACGCTCGGTCGACTCATCGGATCGCGCGCGGGCATCGGGGGCGTTCTCGCCGCCAAATGGCTCTTCATCGCGCTGCTGGGCACGGCCCAGTTGTGCGTGATGTTCCTGTGGGGGGCGCTGGTCTTCGGGCTTCCGCTGCGCGCGCACATCCCGGGGTTCCTCGTGATGACGGCGTTCACCGCCGCTGCGGCGGCCGGTTTCGGCTTGCTGATGGCCACGATCAGCCGAAGCCGCGCGCAGCTCTCGGGCATCTCGACGATCCTCATCCTGACGATGTCGTCCCTCGGAGGCAGCATGTTTCCGCGCTTCCTGATGAGCGAATCGATGCAGCGCCTCGGGCTCGTGACGTTCAATGCCTGGGCGCTCGACGGCTACTTGAAAGTGTTCTGGCGGGAGGCGCCGATCAGTGCGTTGTGGCCGCAAGTACTCGCGTTGGCCACGCTGACCGTCGTGTTCCTGTCCGCCGCCCGGTTCTTCGCGAGGAAATGGGAAGCGGCATGAGGGGACGAGGGGACGGACCTCGCTAACGTCCACCAACAGCGTTCATGAACTCCGTGCGTTCTTGCGGACTCAGCGATGGCAGCGTGTGGGAGACGACACGGCCACGGCCGAGGTGCAGCGGAAGCATGATCGCGGCGCCACGCGCATCGAAGTCGCCATCGATGACCGTCAAGGCCTGATGATGCCGGCGGCTGCCGTCCACGAGTGCTTCGACGATCGGAGCGGTGGCGGCCCCGATGGCATAGGGCTTCGGAGGCCATAGCCTGGGCATGGCCTGGGCGATGGCCGCGAGGCGATGCGCTGGTACGCGATCAGTGACGAGCATTCCCTGACAGGCAGCGCTGGTCCATCCGATGACGAGGGCCGGCGGACGTCCCACCACGGCCACATCCACGGCCGACATGCCGGTTTCGAGGCCCGCGATTGCGCCGACGGCGGCGGCCACGGCCGACGCTGCGCTGCCGATGAGGCGCGCGGCCGGCACCTTGAGCTCGCGGTAGGCCGCCTCGATCAGCCAGGTCTGTGACGGTCCCGCAAAGACGAGGGGCGCGCGGATGCCGGCCTGTACGAGCTGGCGAATCATGGCCAGACCGCGATCGCCCTGCCACTCGCCACCGGCAATCTCGTCCGCCACAACGATGACGTCCGCCGCCGCCGCCGCGCGCACGTCATCGTCGGCTTCGACGATCGTGTCGAAGCGCTCCACGGGACCGGACTGGCGGATGTCCAGGGCCTTGCCGGCGGCCGCGGCGCCGCTCGCGTCGATCAGGCGCACGGTGTTGACCCGTGCGCGTTGGGCGAGACGATGCGCCACCGTGGCGCCGATGGGCCCAGCTCCAACAATCGCAATCAAAGACACGAAGGGTATTCTAGGGCCTTATGCATCGTTCACTCGTCACGGGCGGTACTCGGGGAATTGGGCGCGCCATTGCCGCCGCACTGCTGAGGAGCAACGGCCGGGTAATGATCACCGGCCGCACGGCGGAGGCCGTTGACCGCGCCGTCAGCGAACTCGGCGCCGAGACCGGTGATCCGTCCCGTGTCGCCGGCACTGCCGTGGATGTGAGCGACCGGACCGGCGTCGACGCGCTGGTGGCCGGAACCGTGCGTCTGTTCGGTGGTCTCGATGTCGTCGTCAACAACGCCGGCGTCGGCGTGTTCGGCAACGTCGAGACCATGAGTGACGAGGACTGGCGGCTGATGATGGACACCAACGTCACGGGACCGTTCTTCGTGACCCGGGCGGCCATTCCGGCGTTGCGACAGGCTGGTGGCGGGTGGGTCATCAACATCGCCAGCCTGGCGGGTCGAAATGCCTTTCCCCAGGGTGGCGGATACTGTGCCAGCAAGGCGGCGCTGATCGCGTTCAGCGAATCGGTCATGCAGGAAGTGCGGCACGATGACATCCGCGTCAGCGTGATCATGCCGGGCTCGGTCGCCACGGACTTCTCGGGGCATCACCGCGACGATGATTCGTGGAAGCTGTCGCCCGACGATGTGGCGCAGGCCGTGATGGATCTGTTGAGGCACCCGAGTCGGAGTCTTCCGAGCCGGATCGAGATTCGACCTTCACGTCCGAAGAAGGGATGACTGATTGGCGACGCTCCCCAGCCGGCGCTTTCCACTTCGCACACACCTGTTCCTGCTCGTCATCGGCACGCTCCTTCCGACGCTGCTGCTGACGGCGTTCCTCGTCTCCCAGCTGGTCGGTGCGGTCCGAACGAACACGGAGCGACGGCTCACCGAGGCGTCGCGCGCCACGGCCGCGCTCGTGGACGCTGAACTCTCCGGGACCATTCGCACGCTCGAGGCGCTCGCGCAGTCGGGTCACCTGACGAGCGGCGACATGGCGGGGTTCTACAACGACGCACGCCAGCTGCAGACCACGCAGGCGACCTGGGTGGCCGTCGTGTTGCGTGATCGGGCAGGCGTTCCAATGGTCAACACCTCCTTGCCCTGGGGGAGCCCCCCGTTGTCCCCGGTCGATTTGGCCGGCGTGCAACAGGTGCTCGACACGCGAAAGCCGGTGATCGGCAACCTGTTCATGGACCAGGCCTTTGGGTCATCGCCCGTGGCGCCGATTCGCGTGCCGGTCGTGCGCGACGGACGCGTGATCTACGAGCTCACGGCGATCCTGTCTGCCGAGAGTTTTTCCGCGCTGCTGCAACGCGAGCGCGCGTTCCCGGACGAGTGGGTGCGCGGCGTCCTGGACGGCAACAACGTCCTGGTCGCGCGAACGCGCGACCAGGCACGGTGGATCGGACAGAAGGGCACGCCGGGATTCCTCGAGCGCATCGCGCGCAGCGACGAAGCGGTGTACCGCGACCGATCGCTCGAAGGCCAGGACGTGTATGGGGCCTTCACCCGGGCGCCGCGATCGCGGTGGGTGGCGGGCGTCGCCGTGCCAGCCGCCGCGATGGATGGCGATTTTCGCCGATCGATGATGCTGCTGGCCGGGCTTGCCACGGTCGTGATCGGTCTTGGCGGCCTTGCCGCGTTCACCATCGCCCGGCGTATCTCGCGCGACATCTCGACCACGGTCGGGGCTGCCGATGCCATTGCCGTCGGTCGGGAGCCGGACCTGCCTTCCGCCTCTGTCACGGAGGTGGAGCACCTGGTCCAGGCGCTGGTCCGTGCGGGGACCCTGCTCAAGGAACGAGAGCGCGAGCGGGACGCGCGCGTGTCGCGCGCGGATGCCGCCCGCGCCGAAGCCGAGGCTGCCGATCGCGCGAAAGACGAGTTCATGGCGATGCTGGGCCACGAATTAAGGAACCCGCTGGCGCCGGCACTCACGGCCCTGCATCTCGTGAAGCAGCGTGGTGGCATGTGGGCGCAGCGGGAGTGCGACATCATCGAACGACAGGTCCGGCACCTGGCGCGGCTGGTGGACGATCTGCTCGACGTGTCGCGGCTGCGGCGAGGCTCTGTTCAACTCCGACGAGAGCGGGTTGCCGTCGTGGACGTCATCGCTCGTGCGGTCGAAATGGCCGCGCCGCTCGTCGACGAACGCGCCCAGCATCTCATCGTTGACGTGCCGGCCGAGTTGATCATCGATGGCGACGCGGAACGACTCGCGCAGGTGTTCACGAATCTGATCGCCAATTCGGCCAAGTACACGGAACCCGGCGGGCACATCCGTGTCACTGCGCAAGAGGCGGCAGGCTGGGCTGTCATCCAGTGCAGCGATGACGGCATCGGCATTTCGGAGGAGCTCCTGCCGCGGGTGTTCGATCTCTTCGTGCAGGGCGAACGCGGCCTCGATCGGCGGCAAGGCGGTCTCGGTCTCGGCCTGGGCGTGGCGAAGACCCTGGTCGAGAGCCACGGCGGGCGCATCGAGGCCATGAGCGCAGGACCTGGCGAGGGCAGTACCTTCGTCGTGATGCTGCCGATGCCGCCGGCCTCGCTCGAGTGGCCCGCGACTGCCGCGCCGTCGGTGTCGCGCGTCCTGGACGGCGTGCGCGTGTTGATTGTCGAAGACAACCCGGACGCGCTCGAGATGATGGTGCAGTCACTGTCGGCGGGGGGGCTGCAGGTGGCGGCGGCGCCGGATGCCGAGGCGGCCGTGCGAGCTGCCCTGGCATTCAAGCCCCTCGTCGCGGTGCTCGACATCGGGCTCCCCGGCACTGATGGATACGAGCTGGCCCGGCAACTTCGCGCGAACGAGAGTACGCGCGGGATCTCGCTGATCGCCCTGACCGGCTACGGTCGAGACGTCGATCTGGCGACCGCGCATGAGTCCGGATTCGACGTCTTTCTGGTCAAGCCTGTGGCGATCGACGTGCTGCTCTCGCACATCTCGGCGCTCATCCTGACCGTGTAGCCACCGTGGAACAATGGACCGGTGCGCATAGCCACGGCTGCTGTCCCACCGTTCATGAAGAACGGATTCGTCGTCTCCTGCGAATCCACGTCCGAAGGCATCCTCATCGATCCGGGTGAGGAGGTCGACATGCTCGTACGTGAGGCCCGGGCAGCGAAGGTGACCGTCACGGGCATCCTTCTCACGCACGCCCATCTCGATCACATCACGGGTGTCGGGCGCGCCAAAGCGGCGTTCGACGTGCCCGTTTGGCTGCATCGTGAGGACCTGTTCTTGTACGACGCGGTCGTGGAGCAGGGGCTCATGTTCGGAATCCGCACCGAGGCTCAGCCGAAGATCGATGCGTTCTACGCCGTCGGCGTGCCGATCAGATTCGGCGAGTACGTGATTGACGTGCTCCACACTCCGGGGCACTGCCCGGGCGGCGTGTGCCTGGCAGTTGGGCGCGCGAACGGCGCTGAACGCGAACTGTTCGTGGGGGACACCCTGTTTGCCGGGTCAATCGGGCGCACTGATTTGCCCGGCGGTGATCATCAGCAGCTCCTCAGCTCGATCCGGAACGTCCTCCTGGCCTTTCCCGACTCCTCTGTCGTCCACTCAGGCCATGGCCCGGACACGACGATCGGGCGCGAGCGGCAACGAAATCCGTTCCTCACCGGCGAACGCTGATCAAGAAAGACTGTCGTCAGAGTCATTCAAAGAACCTTCGAGTCACACTGCGGGTCGGCCTGGCGTCTCGCGGCATCGAGGAAGGGCCCGCCGGGCGCGAACGCATGCTATAAGGCGTCGTGCCAACGCGAGTCGCCTCTGTGCTGTTCCTGTCTCTCGGCCTCTTTCTGTTCCCTTGCCGGGCTCTTGCGGCCGACACGTGGACCGAGGTCAAAAGCGACAATTTCACCGTCGTTTCGAATGCCGGCGACAAGAAGGCGCGGAATGTCGCCTGGCAGTTCGAGCAGGTGAGATCTGCGATCAGGCAGGGCTTTCCGTGGGCGGCCGCCGACCTTAACCGTCCGATGGTCATCATCGCGGCCAAGGACGAGGACACGATGCGGAAGCTGGCGCCCGAGTACTGGGAGAAGCGCGGCGAGACGCGGCCAGCGGCCGTGTCGGTGTCGGGATGGGACAGCCACTACATCGCGGTGCGTGCCGATCTCCAGGAGGAAGGGCAGGGTCAGAACCCGTACCGGCACGCCTACTGGTCGTACAGCGTCCTGGTCTTCGAAGAGAACTTCAACTATCGGCTCCCGCTCTGGCTGTCGATTGGTGTGGCCTCACTGCTCAGCAACACGACGGTCAGTTCCAAAGAGATCCAGTTCGGCGTGCCGATCCCCGAGTACATCGAGACGCTCAGGACCTCTCCGATTATTCCCCTGCCGCAACTCCTTGCGGTCACTCGTGACTCGCCCGCGTATCAGCAGTCGGTTGGCCGCGAGCGGCTCGACGCCCAATGCTGGGCGCTGCTGCAGTTCCTGATGTTCAGTCAGCAAGGTGGAGGCGGCGGGCGCGTCAACCAACTCAGCGCGCTTCTGCTGTCGGGAATGCCGTCAGCGCAGGCCGTTCAGCAGGTGTACGGTGGCATCGACGCGCTCGATCAGGCCTATCGGCTCTACGTCCATCAAAGCATCTTCCGATTTGGGCGGCTGAAGGTCGACACGGACACGTCCACGACGAAGTACCCGGCTCGTGTGCTGACGCCGGCCGAGGGCGCGGCAGTGCAGGCGGCGCTGCATGTGGCCATGGGCCGCCCGGTCGAAGCGCGCGCGATGATGGCTCAGGCGCGCGCCGCGGATCCCGCGATCGTCGCGCCCGACGACCTCGACGCCATCCTCCTCGACAAAGAGAAGAAGACCGAGGACGCGCGGGCCGCCTACGCAAAAGCGGTCGAGCGCGGCTCGAAGAATTTCTGGGTCTACTACCGCCTGGCGAGTCTGTCGTCTGGCTCCCCGATGGATGCGGCCGCCATGGCGGACATGACCGTGAAGCTCGAGCGGTCCACGGCGCTCAATCCGCGCTTTGCGCCAGCGTTCGACTATCTGGCGAACATGCAGGCTCGCCAACGGCAATTCGATCGCGCGCTCGAGACACAGCAGAAGGCCGTCGCATTGGCCTCCAACGACGTCGCGCTCCGCATCAACCTCGCGAGGCTGCTGCTCACGTCCAACCGGCGTGATGATGCCGTGAAAGTTGTCAACGACGCGATGTCGCTGGCGCGGTCCGACCAGGAACGGAACGCGCTGCGAACGCTGATTCCGCCGGTCGCCGGACGATAGAACGCGCGAACGCGCGTGGCTCGAGTCTTAGGTTTGTGTGACGTCGAACTCGACCCGTCCAATCGTCACGACGTCGCCGGCTTTCAGGACCTGACGATCGACGCGCTTGCCGTTGACGAGCGTGCCGTTCGTGCTGGCCAGGTCTTCGAGCACGAGCTGGTCTGATTTGTCGGCGCTGAGCCGGCAGTGCACCCGCGAGACCAGCGCTGCGTCGAGGATGAAATCGGCCCGTGCGGTGCGACCTACGGTCTTGATGCTGCCCGCGGGCAGCCGGAAGATGACAGGCGAATCGCCTTTGGTCTGCAACGTCCACCCGCTCATATCAGTTCGCGTCTCCCGTTTGCCGCACCCGCGGGTGCACGATCTGTCCATTGTCCGTCACGAGGATCTCCCTGGTGATTTCGTCGCCCGGATCCAGCGTGAGCACCGGATCGCCCGTCGCCTTGCCGTCTGCACCCTTCTGACGTCTGACGAGGTGCTGCACGACGGTCGCGATGTTGCGCGCGTACATCTGGCTCGCGTGATACGGCACGGTCGCCGGCAGATTGGTCGGGCCCATGATGGTGACGCCGTGGCGCACGACGGTGCGGTCGGCTTCCGTGAGGGCGCAGTTGCCGCCACGCTCCGCGGCCAGGTCCACAATCACGGACCCGGGCGGCATGGCGGCCACCATCTCCTCGGTGACCAGCACGGGCGAGCGTTTCCCGGGAATCGCGGCGGTGGTCACGACGACATCGCTCGCCGCGACGGTCTTCAGGAGGAGGGCCCGCTGCTTCTGGTAGAAGACTTCGCCCTGATCTTTCGCGTAGCCGCCCGCATCCTGCGTCTGTGCGGCATCGATGGGCAGCTCCACGAAACGCGCACCGAGGCTCAGAATCTGTTCTTTGACGGCGGGACGCACGTCGTAGGCCTCGACGCGCGCGCCCAGGCGCTTTGCGGTCGCGATCGCCTGCAGCCCCGCGACACCCGCGCCGATGACCAGAACCCGGGCCGCCGTAATCGTGCCAGCGGCCGTGTTCAGCATTGGAAACATGCGCGGGAGCGAATCGGCGGCCAGCAAGACGGCCTTGTAGCCGGCGATGGTGGCCATCGACGAGAGAGCGTCCATGCTCTGCGCCCGCGTGATGCGCGGCACCAGCTCCATCGCGAGGAGTCTTGCGCCGCGTTCGGCCACGGCCGCAAGCGGTGCGATCGCCATGAGTGGATCGGCAAACGCAATCACCACCTGGGCGGGCCGCATGACGGCGACGTCAGCCTCCCAGCCGTGCGGATTCGCGCCGGCCGTCCGTACCATCGCGACGATGTCCGCGCCGAACACGTCCGCTCGCGATCCGATGACCGCTTGCTGGTCGACGTACGCCGCATCTGGAAAGCCGGCGGCGGTCCCGGCGTCGTGCTCGACGATGACGTCGATGCCGAGCTTGCTGAGCAGCGGGATCACCGCGGGCACCATGGCCACGCGATGTTCCCCGGGGTACGTCTCCTTCGGAACACCTAGTCGCATCGCACACCGAGTCTATCGCAGAGCTTTGATCCAGTCCGCGATCGCCGCGGCCACCGCCGGTGCGACCGCCCTCGTCTCGAGCAAGGGGTATTCGTCGACCGTCCCGGTACGCGCCGGCACCAGGAGGTGATTCGTCCCAGGCACGATCACTTTGCGCGTCGCCGAAGCCGGAAGTTTCGAGCGGCTCGACGAAAGCTGTTCCAGCCGATCGGCGTTGGACGGCGGCATCTCAGCATCGAGCGATCCCTGCACGATCAAAACGGGCTGGTCCATGTTCTTCAACGTCTTCGACGGGTCGAACTCGAGCCAACTCCTGAACCACGGCGTGTCAGCTTGATCGCGCACGTCGGGCGGGAGTGATTCCCAGCCCTTGCCGGAAATCACGGCATCCATGATCCGCGTTTGCAGCGCGCTTCGAGCCGCGCGCTCCGTGTCCGACAGCGGCAGCGGCGCGAGCAGGCGCCGCTGCTGATCGAGCGTCGTGTCGCGTCCGGATTGTGCCGACGCTCCGAGCAGTACCACCCCGGCAATCCCGTCTTCGCGGCTGGCCGCCGTCAGCGCGACAGCGGCGGCTTCACCGTATCCGGCCACCACGATGCGTTTCGGATCGACGTCCTTCCTCTTTTCGAGCGACTTGACGATACCGATCACATCGTCGCTGTACTCCGCCAGACGCGAGCTCTCCGCGCGTCCGCCGCTCCGACCTGTGCCGCGGACGTCGTACCGCACGACGATGTTGCCGGCGCTCGCCAGCTGGCGCGCGAGATCGGCGAATACCGGGACGCCGAACACGTTGTGGTCGCGATCCTGCGGGCCGGGCCCGGCGGCGAGGATGACGACCGGGGATCGGGCGGCGGGCACCGACGGTGCGGTCACGGTCGCTCCAAGGCTGAACCCGTTCGCCCCGATGAATTCCTCTTTGTCCCCGGAATTCTTCGGACGATCCTCGCGCGCCATGACGGTGGCCAAATCGTCGCGGATGACCACGAGCGAGGTCGCGGGCAGCGCCAGCCGCGCCAGGCGCCCGCGCGCGTCCACCCACAACTCGAGGGGCACCACGCTGTTCGTGCCCGACACCGTCAGGCGGATTGCGCGCAGATCGACCGTCGCCGAGCCGAGGGACACGCGCTTGGGCGTGATGTCAACGATGTTGGCGGTGGCGTCGCCATTGGGCGCGATGTAGACCGGAACCTTGTCGCCGGCCTGCATCGAACTGGCTCGAATCGCCAGCGCCTCGTACGCCGCGAAGATGTTGCTCGCCAGCACGACCGAGCCCGCCGTGATGCCGTGCGTGCCGCTGCCGTGCTGGTCGCCCTGTGTGATCTGGGTCACCGCGGTGGTGCCGGTGAATGTGGAGGAGATGGCGAGCGGCTGCGCGCGGAGACTGCCCGCGACGGTCAGCTTCTGCGGCTGCCAGTCCGCGCTGTAGAGCATTTCGAACTTGTCGGTGACCAGATCGAACGGTGGGCGCACGAAGCCGCTGCTCGAGATCACCCATCCCGTCGGGCGACGGGCGATGTCGACGGTTTCCGTGCCCACGCGCGTCCCGCTCACGAGCACGATGAACGTGGCCGAGCCCGACACATCAGGGGTTTGTCGGGCGGAGATCGGTCCGACGCCGATTGTCGCGCCAAGCAGGGCAACGCTAAGATGGCGGGCGAGTCCCTTCATGCCAGGCATTGCCGAAGAATATCGCATCGCCGCATCGGGCGCCGCGTGGGTCGAACGCGCCGCGAGGGGACGGATCCGCTTCGAAGGCCCGGATTCTGCCTCGTTTCTGCAGGCTCTGCTCTCGAACGACATTCTGCGCCTGACGCGCGGACAGGGCGTCTACGCGACCTATCTGACGCCGCTGGGCCGCATGATTGCCGACATCGAAGTGCTGCATCGCGGCGACGCATTGCTGGGGATCGTCGCCGACGGCACGGGCCCGGCCCTGGCCGCGCGGTTCGACCTGCTCATCTTCTCTGAGGCCGTCACGGTCACCGATCAGTCGAGTGTCTGGACTGAAATCGCGGTGTCCGGTGGCCAGGCCGCCGATGTCATAGCCGCGGCGCTAGCCATGGATCCGGCCGCGCTTTCCGCGCTGCCCGAGCTGTCACAACTCGACGCCGGATCCGGATTCGTGGTCCGCGGCGGGGATTCGCCCTGGCCGATGTTCCGCATCGTTGTTCCCATCCCGGATCGTGATGGCACGATTCGCGCGCTGGAGTCGCACGGTGCGCGAGCCATGTCGGAAGGGCTGGCCGAGACGCTGCGCGTGGAAGCTGGTAGGCCCCAGTGGGGCCAGGACCTGACGCCAGAAACGATCCCGCTCGAGGCCGGGTTGCTCGATCGCGCGATCAGCACGTCGAAGGGCTGTTACGTTGGACAGGAGATCATCATCCGCATTCTGCACCGGGGCGGCGGCCGCGTCGCGAAGCGGCTTGTGAAGCTGGCCCTCGATCCCGGTCTGATGACGCCGCCGGCATCCGGCACCAACGTGCTCGCCTCGGGGCACGCCGTCGGTCACATCACGAGCGCAGCGTTCTCACCCGCCAACAGCCGCGTCATCGCACTGGCGTACGTGCACCGCGACTCGGCAGAGGTCGGAACGCCGCTCACCATCGAGGGCATCGATGTGCCAGCGGCCGTTGTTGGCGTCACCGGCTAGAGCGCGAGCATCGCGATCAACTCCGCGTCGGCCGGCGGAAAGTCAAGGGTGTGCAGCGCCGATCGCGCGATCCATTGAATGTCCTGGCCGAGCAGCGGTTTCGGCTCGCCGGTGATCGTGCACGCGCGGAAGTGCAGCCGAACGGTCCGATCGGCGTAAGCATGCTCGGTCGTGAAGAACTCGGGGCCGACCTCGCATGCGACGCCGAGTTCCTCCATCATTTCGCGCGCCAGGCACGCCTCATGGCTTTCGCCAGCCTCACACTTGCCGCCCGGGAATTCCCACAGGCCCGCCAGGTGGCTGCCTTTTACGCGCCGTGTGACGAGCAACCGGCCATGGCGTTCGACGATGGCGGCAAGGACGACGACGGTGTAGGACATGTATCAACCAGGAAATGGGAAGAATGGCCAGGTCAGACCTGGGCGTCGCGCGCCGCGCGAGGCCGTGACCGTCGGGCTGGCACCTTGAACGGATAGCTTCGGCAGCGCGATGCCATCGGGCAGACCTCACAGTGTGGTGTGCGCGCCGAGCAGAGCGTCGCGCCGAAGTCCATGAGCGCCTGGTTGAAATCGAACACGTGCCGATAGGGCAGCACCGCCCACGAAATCGCCCAGAGCCGCTTCTTCATGGCGTGGCTGTCGGCAACGCCACGGCCGACGAACACGCGATACAGCACGCGCGCGACGTTGGTGTCGAGAATCGCGGCGCGCTTGCCGAAGGCGAAGCTCATGACCGCGCCAGCGGTATAGGCCCCGATGCCCTTGAACGACAGCAACGTCTCCTCATCGCCGGGCAGCTGGCCGTTGAAGCGGGAGACCGCGTCGCGCGCGATGGCGTGCAGGCGTCGCGGGCGGATGTTGTAGCCGAGCGGATACCAGGCCCGGACGACGTCCTGTTCGGGCGCCTCGGCCAGGACCGCGAAGGACGGATAACGCTCGAGCCATTCGCGATACTTGGGCAGCACGCGATCCACCTGCGTCTGCTGCAGCATCACCTCGGAGACGAGGATGTGGTACGGATCGCTCGTCTGCCGCCAGGGCAGGTCGCGTCCGTTGCGGCGATACCAGGTGAGCAGCTGTCGTCGGAACCAGCGGCGTGATCCTGGATCGGGGACGGGTGGCGGCTTCTTCGTGCGAGGCACGGTGCCATAATAGGTCGCTAATCGTGGACGCGCGATCACACTCGGGCATTTACACGCGTACAGGCGATGCGGGGGAGACCGGTCTCTTCGACGGGACCCGTGTCTCGAAGGCGGATCCGCGCGTTGCGGCGTATGGGGAGGTCGACGAGCTCAACGCCTGGCTGGGGCTCGCGCGCACGCATCTGACGCCGTCGGATTTGGCCGATCTGCTCCAGACCATCCAGCGCGATCTGTTCGCCGTCGGGGCACGGTTGGCGGATCCGCGTCATCGCATTGCCGCGCGGGTCGAAAAGAGCATCATCGGCCCCGCGCGCATCGACGCGTTGGAATCGGCGATTGATCGGCTCGAGGCGCCGTTGCCGCCGTTGCGGCGCTTCATCCTGGCCGGCGGTACCGCCGGGGGCGCCGTGCTGCACCTGGCGCGGGCCGTGTGTCGTCGGGCCGAACGCCATGTCGTGGGGCTCGGGGCCGCCGAGGTGGACGCCGAAGTGGTCATCTATCTCAACCGCCTGTCCGACCTGCTTTTCGTGATGGCGCGCGCGGCGAACGCGCGCGGCGGCGTCGCCGAGCTCGAGTGGTAGTCGACGACGCCTACGAGACCTGCCTGCGCCTGGCACGGCAGCACTACGAGAATTTCCCTGTTGCCTCCCGTCTGCTGCCGAAAGCCAGTCGGCCCCACATTGCCGCGATCTATGCGTTTGCACGCATCGCTGACGACTTTGCGGACGAAGGCGACCTGCCGCAAGCGGAGCGCCTGGCCCGGCTCGAGGAATGGCAGTGGCGCCTGCACGAGGCGGCGGAAGGGCGGGTGCAGCCGGGCGATTCGGACGCATCGCGCGTGTTCACGGCCTTGATGCACACCATGCGACAGTGTCAGCTCGATGTGCAGCCATTCGACGATCTGTTGAGCGCGTTCGGCCAGGACGTCGTCGTCACGCGCTATGAGACGTGGGCGGAGCTGCTCGACTATTGCCGGCGATCCGCCAATCCGGTCGGGCGGCTCGTCTTGCGGATCTGCGGGTACCGGGACGCGGGGCTCGATCGGCAGTCGGATGCGATCTGCACGGCGCTGCAACTGACGAACTTCTGGCAGGACCTCGCCGTCGACTGGGCGAAGGGACGGCTGTACGTTCCACGCGACGTGCGGGAGCAGGCGGACGCTGAGGAAAGCGCCCTGGGCCAGCGCGAGTGGCCGTCGTCCTGGGAGTCCGCCATGCGGGATGCTGTCACGCGCACGCGCGAGCGGTTCGCCGAGGGGCGGCCCTTGCTCGAGCGGGTGCACGGCCGTCTGCGCCACGAACTCCGGGCGACGTGGGTTGGTGGCATGCGCGTGCTCGACAAGCTCGAGTCTCGCCACTACAACGTCTTCGAGCATCGACCCCGCCTGGGATGGCAGGACGCTGTCGTCGTGGGCTGGCGCGTGCTGCGCTGGCGAAGTTAGAAGTTCCGATTCCGAGGCCCGAAGCTTGTAGCCTGTAGTCTGCGATGACGCGTAAGACCAGCTTCTACTATTCATTTCTGGCGTTGCCGGCGCCGAAGCGGCATGCGATCACGGCCGTCTTCGATTTCTGTCGCGCGGTCGACGACAGCGTTGACCTCGAACCCGATCCCGCTCGCGCGCTCGACGCGCTGCAGACCTGGCGCGCAGAGGTCGAGCTCGTGTTCGGCGGCGGCGCGCCTCGAACGCCCGAAGGCCAGGCGCTCCAGCGATTCGTCGGCCCGGCGCATCTTCCTCGCGCCGAGTTCGACGCGCTCATCGACGGGGTCGCGATGGACGCCGCCGGCACGACCTACCCGACGTTTGCCGATCTCGAACCGTACTGTCATCGCGTGGCGTCGGCGGTCGGGCTCGTCTGTGCCGAGATTTTCGAGTATCGCGATCCGGCCGTGCGTGACTACGCGCGCGATCTGGGCGTGGCGCTGCAGTTGACCAACATCCTTCGTGATGTTGCCGTCGACTTTCGCGTCGGACGCCGCTACCTGCCTGAGGAGGATCTGACTCGCTTTGGGTGCACGTGGAATGACGTGCGCCTCGAGGTCGAGAAGCCCGGTGCCGGTGTTCGAAGCCCGTTGGTCCGGGCGACGCTGGAACACGTCGCCGGCCGTGCGCGCACGTACTTCGAGCGCGCAAGCGCCGCGCTGCCGACAACCGACGCGCGCCGCTTCCTGCCGGCCGAGATCATGCGCGCGGTCTACTTCGAACTGCTCCAGCGGATCGAGCGCGCCGGATATGACGTGTTCTCGACCGTCATTCGCGTCCAGCGTCCGACGCAGGCGCGTCTGGCGATGCGGACCTGGTGGCGCACGACGTGACCGGGCGGCCGCATGTCGCGGTCGTCGGCGCGGGCTTCGCCGGGCTGAGTGCCGCGGTGAAGCTGATCGACGCTGGATGTCGTGTGACGGTGTTCGAGCGCGCCCCCCGCGGGGGCGGCCGCGCGGCCGTGTTCGTCGATCGGGACACCGGCGAGCGCATCGACAACGGCCAGCACGTGCTGTTCGGGTGCTATCGCGAAACGTACGCGTTCCTGCGGCGGCTTGGGACCGCTGACCGCGCCCCACTGCAGGCGAGCCTGTCACTCGCAATGGCGGGGCCTGACGGAACACTGCATACGCTGACGTGCCCCTCGATTCCATCGCCCTGGCACTTGATTGTGGGTGCGATGCGCTGGCGGGCGTTGTCAGTGGGGGATCGGCTGTCGGCGCTGCGCATGGGCGGCGTCATTCGGCGCGCCCGCACCCAGGGCGCGGCCGCGGTGGCGCGCACCGTGCCGGGCGACATCACGGTGAGCCAGTGGCTCGATGGGATGAAGCAGGCTCGTGGACTGCGCGACTGGCTCTGGGATCCCCTCACCTTTGCCGCCCTCAACCAGTCACCCGATGTGGCCGCCGCGGAACCGTTCGTCCGCGTGGTCGGCGAGCTGTTCGGACCTCGGCCGGAGGACGCCGCCGTCGGACTCGCGACGGTGCCGCTCGACGAGCTGTACGTGAACCCGGCCATCAACGCGATCGAAAATTCAGGCGGCGCGGTGCATCTCAGGACGGAGGCCCGCCTCGCGATCGATATGAACGGCCGCGCCGTGGGCGTTCGGACGGCGGACGGCATCGTCGAGGCCGACGCGGTCGTCAGTGCCGTGCCCTGGTTCGCGCTCGATGACCTCTGGCCGGATGGCCGGCCGCCCGCGATCGCCGCGCTCGCGGAACGCGCGTCGTCAATGGTCAGCTCGCCGATCGTGACGGTGAACCTGTGGTTCGATGGGCCGGTGCTGCCGCGGCCGTTTGTCGGCTTCGTGCAGGGGCCGATGCAGTGGGCGTTCGACCGCCAGGCGATTGTCGGCAGTGCCGTGCACCACCTTTCCGTTGTGGCCAGCGGCGCAGTCGAACTGGTTCGCGAGTCGAACGAGGAGATCACCGCGCGTGCCGTGGCTCAGCTGTCGGCCGCTCTCCCCGCGATGCAACAGCGCCGGGTCCTCCGCTCGGTGATCGTCCGTGAGCATCGCGCATCGTTCTCACTCGCGCCCGGCGGCCCCGCTCGTCCGGACCAGAAGACGGCGCTACCGGGCTTCGTTCTCGCGGGTGACTGGACCAACACCGGGTTGCCCGCCACGATCGAAGGCGCGGTCGTCAGCGGCCATCGAGCGGCGGAGGCGGTGGTGCGGCAGTTCGAGACGTAGCCGCCCGGAGTCCAAGACGCGACAACGCAGTCCGGCACCGCGGCGCCTCGGCCGCTCCGCGCACCCCTGGCCTGCCATAATGTCCCCGTGTCTTCCGTCGTCGTCCACTATGGCGAACTCGCGCTGAAGGGCCGGAACCGTCCCTGGTTCCTGCACACGCTGGTGCGCGTGATTCGGACGGCGCTGCGCGATCTGCGCGTGACGCGGGTGCGCGCACTGATTGGGCGCATCATCATTTCGTTCGAGGACCCGTCGGACTGGCCGGAGATCTCCGCCCGTCTCGCGAGGCTGCCGGGGATCGGCAATTTTGCGCTGGCGCATCATGTGCCGCCGGATCTCGACGCCATCACGACCGCCATTGTCCAAGGCGTCAAGGGACGCCAGGCCGCATCGTTTCGTGTGCTGGCGCGCCGCGCAGACAAGCGATTTCCAATCCCTTCCCCGGACATCGAACGGCACGTCGGGACGCACGTGCAGGCCGTCACGGGCTGGCCGGTGGATCTGTCGAAGCCCGCGCTCATCATCCGCATCGAGGTGCTGACTGACGATGCGTTCTACTTCTTCGAGCGTGAAGCGGGCACGGGAGGCCTGCCGATCGGCACGGGTGGCAAGGTGCTGACGCTGTTGTCTGGCGGCATCGACTCACCCGTCGCGGCCTGGCGGCTGATCCGACGTGGATGTCGGACGCACTTCGTGCACTTCCACTCGTACCCGATTCTGTCGCGCACCTCGCAAGATAAGGCGCGCGAGCTTGTCGACACACTCACGCGCTTCCAGCTGCGATCGAGGCTCTTTCTCGTGCCGTTCGGCGGGATCCAGCAGAAGATCGTGATTTCGGTGCCGCCGCCGCTGCGGGTCGTGATCTATCGCCGCATGATGTTGCGCATTGCCGAGGCGCTGGCGCACGACTACGGCGCGCACGCACTCGTTACGGGCGATGCGGTTGGGCAGGTTGCCTCGCAGACGATCGACAACCTCGCGGTCGTCGGTCGCGTGGCGACGCTCCCGGTCCTGCGGCCGCTCGTCGGCATGGACAAGGAGGAGATCACCGCCGACGCGCAAAGGATCGGCACGTACTCCATCTCCATTGTGCCGGACGAAGACTGCTGCACGCTCTTCACGCCACGGTTCCCGGCCACGCGCGCGTCGCTGGCTGCGGTCGAGCGTGCAGAAGAGGCCCTCGACATCCCGGCGCTCGTCGCCTCGGCCATCGAGGGGCTCGAGGTCGTGGACTTCCGCTTCCCCCAACACCTGTCGAGGCGTGACCGGGCCGAGACTGCCGTTCCCGCGGAGCGCGAGTCGTAGTTCCGTGCCGGCCCGAACGGCGTCGATATAATCTCGGCATGGCCATTCTGAAGGTGGCGCGTCTCGGGCACCCCGTCTTGCGCGCCGCTGCGAAACCGATTCCCCAGAGCGAGATCAAGTCCGCGCGCATCCAGGGGCTCATTGATGACATGTTCGAGACGATGCAGGAATACGCCGGCATCGGCCTGGCCGCGCCGCAGATTCACGAAGGCCTCCGGCTGTTCGTGGCCGGTGTGCGCAAGGGCGACGTCGTGACGCCGATGACCGAGGATGCCGAAATGCCGTTCATCACCGTCATCAATCCGGAGATCGTGCCCGTCGACGAGACGCCACGGGTCGACGGGTGGGAAGGCTGTCTCAGCATCCCCGACATTCGCGGTAAGGTGTCGCGGCCGGAGACTGTGCGGCTCCGGGCGCTGGATCGTCATGGCCGGAAGTACGAGCTCGTCGCGACCGGTCTGCCCGGTCGCGTGATCCAGCACGAAAACGATCACCTCGACGGCGTGCTGTTCTTCGACCGCATGGCGTCGTTCGAGACGCTGGCCTTCATGGACGAATTCCGCCGCTACTGGGCGAAGGACGACGAGGAATAGATGGCGACGTCGTCACTGTTGTCCGATACCGAGAATCAGGCGATCGCGCCGTATTTCACCAACCTCGATCGCCCCGTGTTCGCGTTGATCAACCTCCCGGAAACCGTGAAGGGTGCGCTGTTCGCGCGATATTCGCGATCGCCCAAGTCACTGCGGCGCCTGTTCCTCGACGAGTTCTACACGGAGGTGCAGACGGCGCCGGTCGAGGCGGCAGTCGGGTTGGAGCGCGCGGACAAGCTGTACCAGCGCGTGTTCAACGAGTATGGCGACGACTCGGTGGCACAGTTGGGTGGGGTACATCTGGCGGTCGAAGATGCCTCGAACATCCTCACGAAGGTGCTCGAGCGCGGCCGGCTGATGGCCTACCTGGAACAGTCCACGCGCTACATTCCGTACACCGAGCGCCGCGGCGAGAGCTGGCGTTTTCTGGTGCCGGCGGAACTGGACGGCCATCCGCTGCGCGCCAAGTACGTCGAGACGCTGAACCGGACGTTCGAGGTGTATGCGCGCTGGATCGATCCGATGCGTGCCTGGTTCGAACGGCGGCATCCCAAGGCGTCGGGCGATTCCGATGCGGTGTACCGATCGGCCATCCGCGCCAAGGCGCTCGACACGCTGCGCGGCCTGTTGCCCGCGTCGACGCAGTCCAACGTCGGCATGTACGGCACCGGTCAATCGTACGAGGCGCTGTTGTTGCGCATGCTGGCGCATCCCCTGGCCGAAGTGCGCGCCACGGCCGAACTGATGCTGGTCGAATTGCGACGCGTGATTCCCGCGTTCCTCACACGTGTGGACCAGCCTGAACGCGGCGGCCGGTGGAGCCGGTACCTTGCCGATATTCGAGAACAGACAGCGGCCATCGCGCACCGGATCGACGGCGCCGTCGCGCCGTCGTCGCCAGACGAAGTCACGCTCACGGATTTCGATCCGGATGGCGAAGCCAAAGTTGTCGCGGCCGCGCTCTATGCGGGGTCGTCGCTGCCCGACGCGGACCTGCTCGCGATGGCCCGCCGTATGTCGGTCGAGGAGCGCCTGGCGATTCTCCGAGCGTCGGTGGGTGACCGCGGCAACCGCCGGCACAAGCCTGGCCGGGCGTTCGAGCGCACGAACTATCGCTTCGACATCCTCACCGACTATGGGGCCTTCCGGGATCTGCAGCGTCATCGACTGATGACCATCGAGTGGCAGGCGCTGACCGCCCGTCACGGGTTCTCGCGGCCGGAGGCTGTGGTCGAGGCGGGAGGTGAAACGGACTGGCGGATGGTGATGGAGCAGTCCGCGGAGCTCTTCGAGGCGCTCGACGATGCGGGGTTGCCGCACGTCGCACAGTACGCCGTCTCCATGGCGTACCGGATCCGCTTCGTGATGGACATGAACGCCCGCGAGGCGATACACGTGATCGAGCTGCGCACCGCGCCCGCCGGCCATCCTGCCTACCGCCGGGTCTGCCAGCAGATGCACACGCTGATTGCGGATGTCGCCGGGCACCGCGCTATTGCCGGCGCCATGCAGTTTGCCGATCACTCGGTCGTGGAACTGGAGCGCCTGCAGGAAGAGCGCCGGCTGGAGAAGAAGCGGGCGGAGCGGTCCTGATCGCGCGTCACTTGCGCTTGAAGACTCTGCCCATTTCCATGCCGAATTTCGGCTCCTGCCGCGTCCCGGAGATCTTGATCGGGATGATGGCACCGGCACCATCCCGGCGGAAGAGCGAGTCGAACGGCTTGATGAAGATCGACTTGAAGCCGCCGACGGCCTGGGAGACCGTGGCCTCCATCCGCAATGTGCCCCGGAAGTCGAGGGCCTGAGACTCAAGCGCATAGGACCCGTCGAGCGCGATCTGGGCGCCGGGCACCTCGAACGTGAGATTCTCCAGCCGAGCGATCCCCTGGCTCAGATCCAGTTTGCCTCGCAGATCCGAGAGTACGCGTTGCATCGCGTCGCCCTCATCTTTCCCCTGACTGCGACGGCTGAGGTCGTGCATCTTCTGCTGAACGGTCGCGTCGGAAAAACGCGCGCCCTGCAGGCCGAATTGGCCTGCCACGGAAATGCGGTTGCGCACCCGCGTCTTGCCTGGCGGCAGTCGGAGGGTGGTCTTGAGCGACACGTCGCCGACCATGACGGGTTTGGGCGTGTCGAGGACCAGCGACAGCAAGTCCTCGATGCGCCCGCTGCTGATTTCGAGATTGAGCTCGACATCGTGCCGGCCCGGTCCGGGCTGATTGGCGATTTCGCCGCTCACGAGCATGTGCGTCTGGCCGAGCACGGCATCCACACGTTTGAGCACCGTCGTGCCATCGGTGCCATCGACCACGGTTTCGAAGGTGCTCGTGAGCGACGCGGGATGTCCGCCGAGATCCAGACTGAAATCCCGCACCGTCGCGCTGCCGTTGGCCGCGATCTCCGTCAGGACCCCCTTGAAGTCGCCCTTGGCGTTGACCCAGCCGCCGATACCGTTGATCGTGGAGAGGTCTGCCTCCTCGAAGGTGAACGCACCTGAGACCGGCAGGTCCGTGATGTCTTCGGGATTCCACGGTCCGATCGACCCGCGCGCGTTGACCAGCCCGCGCGGTTTGGGGTTGATGAGCTTGGCGTGAAACGGCATGGCCGTGTTGAATCCGACGCTGTCGATTTCGAGGTCGTTAATCGCAAACGTCAGCGGCGGGTGGTCGGCCTTCTTGGGGACGAACAGCAGCTCGGCGTTGTGCGTGATGAAGTGGTCGATGATGATGTCCCTCATCCCGCCACCGCCCCCGCCACGGTTGAGCTCGTTCTTGATGTCGCCGGGCGGCACGGCGATATGCAGGCCGTCGGCGTGGACGGTCTCCACGTGCCTGCGGAGCATCGAGAACAGACCGACATCCATCGTGAATCGGTCGACGCGGATGAACGGGGGCAGCTCGGGATGGTTCGGCACCCGAAGCGTGAGGCCGCCGCCGCTGACGTTGGGACGTGGCAGGAGGGTGACGTGCAGCTCTTCGATCTGTGCGTCGAGGTTCAGGTGCTCCGCCAGCCCCTTCTCGGCGATGGCCCTCACGTGAGCCGGGCGCAAGAACCAGAGCGTGACGGCGAGCAGGCAGAGGCCCCCGATTCCACCAGGGATGAGGAGCCATTTGACCCATCTATTGCGCACGACGCCTCCGGATTCTGCCAGTTCCATGCCAGACATTTCGCCAATTTTCAGCCAATTTCCGTCATTTTCGGCAGCCCGGTTGGTCCCCTGGCCACCAACAGTACCCTTCGGGGCGGCAGTGCTTGACTTCCTTGTGAAACCTTTCACATAATGAATTCGGTCGTTCCCGGTCCCACTACTAGCTACGACCCTCACGGTTCCCTTTCCCGGGGAGCCGTTTGCCAGCGCAAGTAATGTCTCGCCCCTTATATTTCTTCCTAATTACGCTCTTCCTGAATATCGGGACCGGGAACGAGCCATTCTTCGCCGCACAAACCCCACAGCAAATCCCCTCCGGAACACCGGAGGTCCGCGGCGCCTGGGTCGCGCGCCGCCTAGACGAGCGCGACACCGGCCGTGACATGCGCATGACCATGCGCATGCGACTGTTCGACCGCCAGGGGCGGAGCCGTGAGCGCGCCCTGACGCTGCTGGCCCTGCAGGGCGGACCGGGCCGGCCTGTCCCCGGCGATCGATCCCTCATCCGCTTTACCGAACCCGCCGACATCCGCGGCACCGCGTTTCTCGTCTGGGAACATCCGGAAGGCCCCGGAGGGCCCGGAGCGAATGACGAACGTTTCCTCTACCTGCCGTCGCTTGGACGCGTGCGCCGTATTGCCGCATCCGAGACGCAGGAGAGCTTCGTCGGCAGTGACTTCACCTACGAAGACATCGGCGGCCGTCAACTCGACGCCTACACCTATACGCTCCTCGACGACTCGTCGATGTGGACGACGCCCGGGGGGCAGGCTGTGCCAGTGTATCGCCTGGAATCGCGGCAGAAGGATCGCGTCGCCCGGTTTCCCCGTGTCGTGTCTCTCGTCCGGAAGGATGCGTTCGTGGTCGTGCACGCCGAGATTCACAACCGGCGCGACGAGATCCAGAAGACGTTCGACGCCAGGCGTGTGGAACAGGCGCAGGGCCATTGGACGGTGATGGACATGGCCATGGCCGACCAGATCCAGCGCACCCGCACCGAGTTGACTGTCGAGCAGGTGGCCTATGACGTTGGGCTGAAGACCGATGACTTCAGCCGGCGCGAACTCGAGCGAGCCCGTCCGTGAGCAGCGCGATCGCGGCCTGGCTGTATCGCCGGCGCCGGATCCTGACCACGTTCATCGTGCTCGGCGCGGTCGTCCTGGCGCCGCGCGCGAACATCACGAAGATCGACAACGACCTCACCGCGTGGTTCTCGACACGCGATCCGGTCTACCGGGAATATCAGCACTTCCAGGACGAGTTCGGCGGCACTCGCAATCTCATCATCGCGCTGCAGGCGCCCAGCCGCGAGCGCCTGTTCAGTCGCGATGGTTTTGCCGCACTGCAAGCGGTTTCTGACGACATCGCGCGCGTCCAGGCCGTCGACCGCGTCAGCAGCCTCGCCACCGCCACCGTCATCGACGCGCGCCCGTCCCCGGACGGCACCGACGACGTGCTCGACGTGCGGTTGCTCGCTGACGATCTCGCGACCAGAACACCCGCCGAGGTCGGCGCGCGAGCGCTGGCCGACGACATCCTCCGGGGCGACCTCGTGTCCGAGGACGGCACCGTAGCCGCGGTCATCGTGTTCTTCGATGAACGCACCATCGACCAGGTGCGAACGCCGGTCCTCGACCAGATCCGCCAGATCGTCGCGGCGCGTGTTCCCGCCGACTTCCGCTCGCTGACCAACGGCAGCCTCGAGATCAGCGAGACGTACAACCGCATCACGCTGGCGAATCAGGTGAAGTTCACGCCGCCGATTCTGGTCCTGACCCTGGGGGCGATCTACTTCATGTTCCGGTCGTGGCGGCGCACGCTGCTCACGATGTTCGCCGTGCTGGTGAGCATCATCTGGACGCTCGGGCTCTACGACCTGATGGGCTTCACGTACAACGTGCTCAGCAGCATGATCGTGCCGCTGATTGTCGTGCTCGCCATCGCCGATGACGTGCACATCGTGCAGCACTACGACGAGGCGCGACGCGAGGGCTCGGCGAAAGACGCGTTCATCTCAACGGTGTCGCACCTGACGGCGCCGCTGCTCGGCGCCAGCGGCACGACGGCGCTGGGCATGGCGTCGCTCGCCACGAGCAGCGTCGTGGCCGTCCGGGAGTTCGGGCTGGGATCGGCCGTCGGCATCATGGTCGACTTCGCCATCTCGTTGGTGCTCGTGCCCACGCTGCTGGGCTGGCTTCGTCCCGAGACGGCGCCGACGCCGCAGGAGACCTGGTTCAAGGCGCCGATGCAGGCCGTGGCTCGGTTATCGATTCGCCGAGCCAAGACCGTGCTCACATGCGCGGTGGTCGTGACGGGTCTGGCAGCAGCCGGGCTCGCGTTCCTTCACGTCGACACGAACCACATCAACTTCTTCAGCAAGAGTCATCCGCTGAGCCAGTCGGCGGACGTGATCGACACGCGCCTGGGCGGGATCTACACGTTCCAGGTGCTGCTCGAGGGCGACGCCGGTTCACTCGACCAGCCCGACGCGCTCGCCAGGATGGACAGGCTCGAGGGCGAGTTGCGGCAGCTGCCGTTCGTCCGCAAGGTGACGGGCGTCGCGGACTACGTCAAACGGGTCCACCACGAACTCGGCGATGGGAAGGGGCCGGCCGTGCCCGCCCAAGCCGACGTGATTGCGCAGGAGTTGCTCGTGTTCGGCCTGGGCGATCAGGGGCGGACGGAACTGGCCCGCGTGGCGGCCAGCGATTTCTCGAAGGCGCAGATCACCGTGAAGCTCGCGTCGATGAGCTCGGATCTGGTCTTCGAGCAGATTCACACGGCGGAGGGTCTGGCGACCACGGCGTTTGCGGGCACGGCCATCCACACGACGGTCACCGGCTCCGGGCGGCTGTTCAGCACGCTGGACCACTACCTGGTCGTTTCGCAAATCAGCAGCTTCGCTACCGCATTCGTCACGGTGTTCGCCGTGATCTTCCTGATCTTCCGTTCCTGGCGTTTCGGCCTGCTCTCCGTGATTCCCAATCTCTTTCCCGTGCTGGCGATTTTCGGCGTGATGGGCTGGATGGACATCTCGCTCAACGTCGCCACGATCATGCTTGCCAGCGTGGCCCTTGGTGTCGTTGACGACGACACCATTCATTTCATCAGCCGGTACCGCCACGAGACGGCGCACGGTCTCTCGACCGGCGATGCGATCGAGGTGGCGATGATGCACGAGGGACGCGCCTCATTGACCACGGCGCTGATCAACAGCTGCGCGTTCGGCGTGCTGGCGTTGTCGGACTACAAGCCGACCGCGTGGTTTGGCGGGCTTCTGGCGTTGACGATGCTCGTCGCGTTCCTCGCCGAGATCTTCATCCTGCCGGCCACCATCGTGTTGATGCCGCGGTTGTTCGGCGCGGACCGCGTGCACGCGCGAGCCGTCGGGAGGTCCTCGTGACCGGCACCGCTGGTGTGTGGCTCATCGCCCTGCTGGCGCAGGGGCCCTCATCGTCGCACGGAGTCCTCGACGTTCACGCGCGCGCGACGCTGGCCGCCGACGTCCTGCCGCGTCGTGATGTCTCGGAACTGAGGCCCGAGGTTGGCGTGGAGGTCACGGTACGGCCGTCGACGCGGCTGACCATGCGCTTCGATGGCGTGGTCGAGGGTTTGGTCGCGGACCGGAGCGGTCGGGTGACCGATGCCACCCTTCTGGTGCGCGACGCGTACGTGGAGACCCACGCGGCCGCCGTGGACGTGCGTGCCGGATATGGACGTCTCGTCTGGGGGCGGCTGGATGAGATTGCACCGACGGATGTGATCAATCCGATTGATGCGGCGAAGTTTCTGTTCGACGGGCGCAGCGAGGCGCGGCTGCCGGTCACGTTCGTGCGAGGGCGTGTGTCGGTCTCCGAACGGCTACGCGTGGAAGGCGTGATCGTCCCGCGGTTCAGGCGCGGCGCATTCGATCGACTCGATGAGCCCTCGTCCCCGTTCAATCTCGCGGCGGACGCGGTACTGGCGGCCGGCGTTGCCGCAGCCCCAGGTCGCTTGCAACTCGAACCAGGCCGCGGTTGGCGCGATGCGTCCGGCGGTGCTCGCGTCGAGGCGACACTGGGGCGCGTGGACGCATCGGCGTCGGTGTATCGCGGGTTCGACGGGCTCGGGCCGATCGGGTTTCAGGCGTCGATCGACTCCGTGTCGGCGCAGATCGTGGGACAAGTCGTGGAGTTTCATCCCCGATTCACGATGGTCGGCGGCGACTTCGAGACGGTTGCCGGACCGTGGGCGTTTCGAGGCGAGGTGGCCGGGTTCGTCGATCGGTCGTTCCTCGCTGCCGGGGCCGCTCCGGGCATGCCGCTTGCTCTCGTCCGCGGGCAGTCGTTCGATGCGGGAGTTGGCTTCGATCGCCGCGTCCGGGCATGGCGCGTTTTTGGATCCACGATTGTGCACCGGTCGTGGGCGAAGGAGGCCCCGTCGGTGTCGCACACGAACGTCGACATCGTTGCTTCATTGGAACGCCCCTTCCATGGCGACCGCTATGTCGTGCGCGGGTTTGCCGTTGCATCCTCATGACGCCGCGGCATTTCTGCGCGGCCTGTGGACGTGGAAGGTCCGTGACAACATCACCGTCGACGCATCCGCGGGCCTGTTCCTGGGGTCCGGCGACGACACGATCAGTCGATTCACACAACGGGACTTCGTGTTCACGCGGGCGCGATACGATTTCTAACCTTTGATGCGCGTCTCACCCCTCCGCGTTCCGGCCTTCAATCCCGGCCCCTACACCGGGGACGGCAACAACACCTGGCTGCTCGACGGCGACGTGCCCACGCTCATCGACGCGGGCACGGGAAGACCCGAGCACCTCGATGCCGTTCAGGCGGCGCTGGGATCGCGGCCGCTCGCGCGAGTGATTGTCACCCACGGACACACTGATCACGCGTCAGGCATCCCCGCCCTGCAGCAGAAATGGCCGGCGATCGAAGTGTTCAAGTTCCGGCTGGAGGGCGAAGAGCCGTGGCTACCGGTCGAGGACGGGCAGCGTCTTCGTGCGGGCGACCGCGACCTCGTGGCCGTCTACACGCCTGGTCACGCACGCGATCACGTGTCGCTCTGGGACGAATCGACCCGCGAGGCCTACACGGGCGACATGGTGATGCGTCCGGGAACCGTGCTGATTCCGGCGGGGAAGGGCGGGAACCTCCGCGAGTATCTGCGCTCGTTGGATCGCCTGGTGGCGCTGAATCCTCTCCGCCTGTTTCCGGGGCATGGACCGACGATTGAAGACCCCCGCCGTGTGTTCGAGGAGTACATCGCGCATCGGCACGCGCGCGAAGCGCAGGTCCTCACGTGTCTGACGGACGGCCTGACGACCGCCGACGCCATCGTGGCGCACCTGTACCCGGGTCTGCGCCCGGAGCTGCTCAAGGCTGCGACCATGACGATCCAGGCGCATCTGGACAAGATTCACGGGCTCTAAAGGTTCACAGAATCTTCACCGCCACGACTTTCAAGGGGCGATAGTGTCTAGGTGGCCCTCATGAGCCTCGATCCGTATCCCGCGTTGCGCCGATTGCTGCTGGGGCTGCTGGCATTCGGGCTTGCGGGCACTGGCACCGAACTGCTGTTGCTCGGACACTACGAGGACTCGTGGCAGTTCGTGCCGCTCGGCCTGGTGGCCGTGGCGCTGGGCGCGATCGCGGCGCACGCCGTCAACCGGAGCGCGCGATCCGTGCAGGTGTTGCGCGTGGCCATGAGCCTGCTCGTGGTCGGTGCCGCGGCGGGCATCGTCCTGCACTATCGCGGGAATCTCGAGTTTCAGCTCGACATGGATCCCACGGCCAGCCAGTGGGAGTTGTTCAAGAAGGTGGTGCGCGCCAAGGCGCCACCAGCCCTCGCGCCGGGCGCGCTCGCGCACATGGGTCTGCTCGGCCTCATCTACACATACCGGCACCCGGCGCTCCGCCGTGGTGACCGCGTGGCGACAGGAGCGTCCGTATGACCATCAAGCGAATCGTATTGATAGGAACCATGTTGATCTCAGCCCTCGCGCTCGACGCGACAGCGCGCGCGCAGGTGCTGAAAGGAGGCATCGACGATCTGAACGGCATCCCGGAAGCGACGCTCGCGTCGCTGCCGAACATGACGCCGGCGATCGCGAAAGCGTTCGTCGAGAAGCGGCCCTTCGCGACCATCACCGAGGCCAACGCCTTCCTGCTCGGTCAGAAGCTGACGCAGGACCAGTTGGCCGCGCTCTACGAGAAAGCGTTCGTGCCGATCAACCTGAATGCGGGGACGAACGAAGAGATCCTGCTGGTGCCGAAGATCGCGCGACGGATGACGATCGAGTTCGCGGAGTACCGGCCGTGGAAGACGACGGAACAGTTCGATCGACAGATTAGCAAGTACGTCGGCCAGCCCGAGACGGATCGACTGAAGCAGTACGTCTTCATTCCCCTCGATCTCAACACGGCGACCGACGAGCAGTTTCTCACCATCCCGAGCATGGCGCGACGGATGCTGATCGAATTCAAAGAGTATCGGCCCTGGAAGACCAAGGAGCAGTTCGATCGTGAGATCGGCAAATATGTCGGCCCCAAAGAGACGGCTCGACTCTGGCGCTACATGGTGATCAACCCGTAGAATCCGCTCCGTGCTGGAGCGGCTCTTCGGTCTCTCTGCGGCGGGCACGACCGTCCGCACCGAAATCCTCGCGGGAACGACGACGTTCCTGACGATGGCGTACATCATCTTCGTGCAGCCGGCCGTGTTGTCGGCGGCGGGGATGGACGCGGGCGCCGTGCTCACGGCCACGTGCCTCGCGTCGGCAATTGCCACGCTCATCATGGCGTGTGCCGCGAACTATCCCATCGCCGTCGCGCCGGCGATGGGGCACAATTTCTTTTTTGCGTTCACGGTCGTCGCGGCCCGGGGCACGCCGTGGCCGGTCGCGCTCGGCGCCATCGCGATTGCGGGGTTCATCTTCATCGCCACCGCCGGTGTCGGGTTGCGCGAGCGGGTGATCAGGGCCCTGCCCGAGTCGCTGAAGCACGCCATCACGGTCGGCATCGGATTGCTCATCACGCTGATCGGTCTCGAGTGGGGCGGCGTGATTGTCGACGCGCCCGGGACCCTCGTGGCCCTCGGCCATCTGGGATCGCCCCCCGTGCTGCTGACACTCGGCACGCTCGCCCTGATGGCCATCCTCCAGGCCCGTGGCGTGCGGGCGGCCGCGCTCATCGGTATGCTGGTGGCGACGGCCGTCGCCCTGGCCGTGGGGCTCACAGAGTTTCGCGGCGTCGCCTCGCTTCCGCCATCCTTGGCCCCCACCTTTCTGAAGCTCGATATCCGCGGTGCGCTGTCGCCGAAGTTGATTGACGCAGTCTTCGTGTTCTTCTTCCTTGCGCTGTTCGACTCCATCGGCACGCTCGTGGGGGTGGCCGGCCGCATGGGGCTCGTCCGCCATGGCACGCTGCCGCGGGCGAGGCAGGCGTTGCTCGCCGATGCGATCGGCACCGTCATCGGCGCCGGTCTCGGCACATCGACGGTCACGGCTTACGTCGAGAGTTCGACGGGCGTTGCAGCCGGTGGCCGCACGGGACTTGCCAGCGTGGTGACCGCCAGCCTGTTCCTGGTTGCGTTGTTTTTCTCACCGCTCGTCCAGATGATCGGTGGTGGCTACTCGAGCGGCGGCGGCCTGACGCTCTATCCGATCATCGCGCCCGCGCTGATTCTGGTCGGCGTGATGATGATGGACAGCGTGCGTCACATTGCCTGGGATGATTTCACCGAGGCGCTGCCCTGTTTCCTCACGCTCGTGGTCATGCCCCTCGCGATGAGCATCACCGACGGCATTGCCTTCGGGTTCATCAGCTACGCCATCCTCAAGCCGGCCACCGGCCGCGCGCGCGAGCTGGACGTTGTCGCGTACGTGTTCGCCGGCTTGTTCCTGGTGAGATACGCGCTGTGACGAAGCGCCCGGGCCTCCGCGCGCATCCCGACGCAGACCAGGAGACCGGGTCTGCGTACTATTCGAAGAGACGCGGTCTCTTATGATGGTTCCTGTGTCGCCCCTCATCACTCCAGCATCCCTTCGTGCGGAACTCGCCGGCTCTCAGCCGCCGCTGCTCATCGATGCGCGGCCGGCGCACGAGTTCAGCCGGGGGCTGATCGACGGGGCGGTGCACTTCGACGTGTGGGGGATGAGCCTGAACGACACGAGCGACGCGCCCCTGCGCGCGTTCATGTGGATGATCGGCCACCTTTGCGCGCTCCGCGGCATTGCCCCCGATCGGCCCGTGGTGGTGTACGAGCAGCACTCGGGCGTGCGTGCCGCGCGCGTGTTCTGGTTCCTGGAGTACCTGGGGCACCCGAACGCGCGCGTGCTCGATGGCGGCATCGATCGCTGGACCCGCGAGGGACTCCCCCTGACGCGCGACGCGGCGGCACCGGCGGCAGGCACATGGCACGGCACGCCGACGCCGGGCCGCCTGGCGGCGTGGAGCGAGGTCCAGGATGTGCTTGGTGACGACTCCGTGGCCATCGTCGACACGCGGAGCCGCGAGGAGTATCTCGGGAAGGCGGTCCGGGCTCTGCGGGGTGGCGCGATTCCTGGCGCGATCAACATCGAGTGGACGCAGAACCTCGCGTCCGACGGGTGCTACAAGACCGTGGAGGAGCTGCGCGCCTTGTACGTCCACGCCGGCGTCACGCCCGACAAAACTGTCGTGACGTACTGCCAGGGTGGGTACCGCGCGGCCCATACATACCTGGCGTTGCGGATCCTCGACTTCCCGCGCGTGCGCAACTACACCGGCTCGTGGAAGGAATGGGGCGACCGCGAAGACCTCCCGATTGAGTACCCGGGCGGCACGGTGTAGACTCCGAATCTCTTCCATCGGCACACCGCCGATCACGCGGCTATGGTCGGCGAACACATCAGCAAATATCGCGTAACGGAGCAAATCGGCCGGGGCGGCATGGGGACGGTCTACCGCGCCATCGACGAGACGCTCCATCGCGAAGTTGCGATCAAGGTCCTCAACGCCGAGCTGAACGATCCAAGCGTGGCTCGACGATTCCGCGCCGAAGCGGTGACCGTTGCGCGCCTCAACCATCCCGGCATCGCGACGATTTACGAGCTCGTCCAACACGAAGGCCAGTGGCTGATGGTCATGGAGTTCGTGCGCGGCGAGACCCTCGAACACCTGTGCGTGCGCAGGGGCGCACTGCCCGTCGAGCAGGCCGCGGACGTCTGTATGCAGACGCTCGCCGCGCTGGCTCACGCACACGGACTCGGCGTCGTCCACCGCGACCTCAAACCGGCCAACATCATGGTCACCGACAATGGCGCGGTGAAGGTCATGGATTTCGGCATTGCCCGTGTCACCGGCAGCGAGCACCTGACCAGTGCCGGATTCATGATGGGAACCCCGGCGTATATGGCGCCGGAGCAGGTCATGGGTCACGAGATTGACGCCCGCACGGACCTGTACGCCACGGGCGTCGTGCTGTACTACCTCGCCTCAGGCCGATTGCCGTTCAAGGGCGATACGCCGATGGAGATGGCGCAGTCGCGCATCCGGGACGAACCCACGCCCCTCCGATCCGTTCGAGACGATCTGCCGGCGTGGCTGGGTCAGGTGCTGGATATCGCGCTCGCGCGCGATCCGGAGCGCCGTTTCCAGACGGCGCTGCTCTTTCGCGAGGCGCTGCGACGAGGGCTGGCGCACCTGCCGATTGACACGCCGGGACCGGCGCCAACACCGCCGGAGCTCATCGCGACCGCGGCGCCCCGGTCCATGCCTATCCTGAGCGGCGCCTCCGATCCCGTTGCGATCGAAATCCCGCGGTCGACGCCGCCCCCGGCCTCGGACATGCCGACCGTGGCGACGTCGATGCCCGCCGCGTCGATTCCGCCGCCGGCTGCGGCGTCGGGTCGCGGCGCGTTGATCGCCGGGGCGTTTGCGGTGTTGCTGGTCGTCGTGGCCGCGAGTGTCTTTCTCAAGACGCGCGGCGCGGCGCCCGCGCTTCCGGCACGCGATATCGTCGATGCCCCTTCGACCGCGCCGTCACCAACGCTCCCATCAACCGAACCAGCGCCGACACTGCCCCTGCCGTCGCAACCGCTCTCATCGACGGTCAACGCGACGCCGCTGACGGGCGGCAACGGCGCGGCGACGCCCGGGCCGGGTGCGGCGGCGCCTGCCGTCGGCACCGTGGCTGCGACCAGGAGCGGAGTGCCGCCAGCTGATGGCCGTGCGACGTCGCCGGGCACCGCGGCGCCAACGACCACGTCCAGGGCCGACGCGGCGCGCGGACGCGGGCGCGGTGTGGCCGCCTCGCCGATGGCCGACTCGCCGATCACGTTCCCCGACCTCCGCGCCTTCGTCGTGAACGGCAAGAAGGCAGAAGAGCAGGACGCCGCGCTGCA
>JBDTNQ010000027.1:0-39561 GCA_039933635.1 Acidobacteriota bacterium | reverse complement strand
CGCGCGCACCAGCCGCTCGCTCGACTGGTGCTCAATCGCCGCGGCCGCCTCCGCCACGGCAGCGAACGCCCGGCCGGCCGCCGACGAGGCCGGGAACTCGTCCTCGTGCTGGGCCCCGAAATCCCGCACCTTGAGAAACATTTCGTACCGACGCCGCTGTTGCTTCACCATGACCGATCGGCTCCTGTGACTGTCGAACGACACATTCGCTCGACGGCCCCATCGTCGCGCGCCGGCAGCGGCCCTGCTTGAAGGCTCACCTGAAAGTTTCTTGAAGACTCTGAATTGTTGAGCGGGCCATGAGTGGTCGTCGATCGGACGATCACCAGTCATTGATCAGGCGATCACGGATCGACGTCTCCGCAAGTGCATGACTCAATGGGCCTTGACGAGTCCTTCCAATATGCGACCACACGCGTACTGGAATGCCGAGGGATCACCCTGACGCACGCGGCCGATGCGCGGTGATCGCTCCGGCGATCGTCGGTCGCCGTTGCCGCGACGATCGACGACGGGCGGATGACGACCGGTGATCGTGCGATCGACGACGACTCACGGCCCAAGGCGTCACCGCTGCTCATGCGCGCGAGGACCAGTGATCCTTCCCGCGACGACCGGTCGAGGTTCGCGGGATCACCACCGATCGGGCGCGCGGTCACTGGTGGACGCGCGTGCAGTGCGCGGTGGAGGCCTGATTGGCGACCGCGAGCCATCTCATCGATCACCACTGGCTACTCGCGCACCACTGGCTACGCGCGCACCACCTGCTCCTCGCGCACCAGTGGCCACTCGCGCGTAGAATGCCGCCGATGCCCGCCGCGCCGACTTACCGGTTCGGTTCGTTCGAACTCCGAGCGGGGTCGCGCACGCTGCTGCGCGACGGCGAGCCGTTGGCGATCGTGCCGCGGCAGGCCGCTATCCTGGCCCTCCTCGTCTCGAAGGCCGGTCTCATCGTCGCCAAGGACGAGGTCATGGCGGCCGGGTGGCAGGGCGAGGTCGTCGGCGAGAACAGCGTCGACAAGGCGATATCAGAGCTGCGCCGGCAGCTCGGCGAACGACCCGAGGGTGGGCCGTACGTCGAGACGGTGCGGCGGCGCGGCTTTCGGTTCACGGCCGCCGTCTCGCGCACCGAGGCCACGGGCTACGCGACGTCGCTCGCGCCGCATCTGCTCGGGGTCGAGGGCCGGGCCGCGATCGAGACGCTCTCGGCAACCAAGGTCGCGGGCGCCCGGGCGACGTTCGAAGACGCGGTGCGGTGCGCGCCGCAGCACGCGCCGGCGCACGTCGGGCTGGCCACGGCCTGCGCGATGCAGTTCGAGGCCACGCGCGCCGACCCTGAGCCGGACTACGCGACGCTCGGGCGCGCTCTGCGGCATGCGCTCCTGGCCTGCCACCTCGACCCGGGCTACGCCGAGGCCTCGGCCACGCTGGCCTTCGTGCTCTCACGCGCCGGACATCACCTCGACGCGTTCATCGCGACGCACGTGGAGGCGATCGGCGAGCCGTTCGGCGGCCTGACGAAGACGACGGCCGGCGCGGTCGCCGCGGCCCGGCAGGCGACGCTCCTCGAAACAGGAAACTGGCGGCACGAGGTGCGGCTCGCGGCGGCGGCATGGGGCGAAGAGGCGCTCGGCGCCATTCGCCGCGCGGTGTCGAGAGTAACGACGTTTCCGCTAGCGCACGTGTTGGCAGCCCGCGTCCACATCGCGCGGCAGACGTTCGCGGAGGCCGAGCGCGAACTCTCGGCCGGCATCGCTGCCGACGAGGCGCAGCGCGCGGCGGGCGCGCCGTTCGGTGGCGTGGGTGTGCACTGGCTGTACGGACTGCTGCGCCTGTCGGCCGGCGATCGCGCCGCGGCGGAAGCGGCGTTCGCGCGAGAGCTGGCGTCGGAGGGCGACGGGCACATCTACGCGCGCGAGATGGCCGCGCACACGTGGCACGCGACGGGCGCCCTGCGCCTCCACGCGGGCGATGCGGCCGGTGCGGTCGAGGCGTTCCAGGCCGCGATCGGCCGAGTGCCGTCGCACCCGCTCGCGCACGCGGGTCTCGTCATCGCGAGGCGGCGGTCGGGAAACAACGTCTCGCCGCTCGAATTGCCGGACGCCGCGCGCGGCGGGCCCGCCGATCTGGCGCTGGCGCGCGCCGCGCTGCTCGTGGAAGCGGGTCAACCGGCCGAGGGTGCGGCGTTGGTCGCCGAGGCGGTGGCGCCGCCCGAAGCGCCGAGCGCCGGGTGGATCCTGCCGGTGGAGCCGCTGCTCGACGTCATGCGCGCGCCGGACGTGTGGCGCGTGGCGTTGGCCAGGCTGCGGGGACGCGCGATGTGACCGTTCTTCTTCGGTGCACCCTCTCTCACGACGATGCCATCGCGTCGGATGGATTCGAAGATCACGCAGCCGAACGCGCGATGGCCGCTGGCTGCTCGCGGCGAACGGCGACGGGCCAGATGCCTGGCGGCTGCGGATCTCTTGCGACGTCATGAAGATCCAAGGACTGACGTCCCCTTGCCCGTCGGCGTTGGGCTGCGGAGTCGCCGCGGCTATTGACCGTACCGGCAGCCAACGGCCCGATCGTGGGCCGGGTGTGGCGTGCTCGAATCCGCCGCATCAACGACTTATGAGGTTGTGGCCGTCGGCATGGTTCCGCGTTAGCCGCGCGATGAACCTTGTCGGTCTACTTCAAAGGTAGTTAGGCGGACGACAACATTCCGCACGAGGTTAAACCAGGATGCGCGTCAGATTCTTTGTCGCTATGTGCGTGCTCGGCGGAATTGGGGCGTTCATCGGCTCGGCTATCGGCGGCGTGTTCGGCCAACGAAGCTTGTTTGTCGGGGCCTTTATCGGCGGGATCGCCATCGCGCCGATCTCAGCGCGACTCGCGGTTTGGCGACGATGGATTGTGCCGCAGCAGTATTGGCCAACCGCCGCCGGTGCAACGGCCGGGTTCTTGGCCGCTGCTGTGGTCGCACTGAATACGTTATCGAGTCCCGTCGGGCCTGTCCTTAGCACAGCTTTGATCGGCGCGGGCGCGCTGCTCGGCAGCAGACGTGTCCGATAGCATCGATGTCCCGCCGTCTAACCCGGCGTTGCTGCAGACGAACGCGGGCGATTTCAGGAGCGCGGTTACGACCGGACTTGGAAGTTATCAGCACGGCCGCCTAACAGGCGCTTGCAGCCGGCGGCGCGAGCGTTATGCTCTCGGTGAACATCCCGCGCCGCGGCTGAAGCCCGACGTTAGGTGGACCAAGGAGTTAGCGAGGCATGCTCGAACTACTCGCAAATATCATCGTCGATGTCGGGTTGCAGGCGGTGGGATGGGGCGTCATGAAGGGGGTCTCGTTCGGTCGGTATCGTGGGTTTCAGCCTGAGGACGTGGTCCTTGAGGGCACGATCGGCTTCATCACGCTGTTCGCCGTCGGTTACGGCGTCTATCGGTGGTTATTCTAGAGCTAAGTGCGGAAGCCACTGTTCAGCACCCCGCACAATCCGCGCCGCGCACGATGACCTCTTCAATCAGTTGCCGGGGGTATGTGCATCGTTCCAACGCGCAACCTAACCTGCCGTGCAGCCGACGGCGGAGTATGAAATCGTTTGGTGCCGCCGCGGCTGACGGCAGGCGTTGGGCAGACCAGCGAGAGAGCGACTACATCTGCGGTCCGCGTTCGCGTCGGGAACCCCACAGTGCGCGAATCACGACCTGGTCGTCGTCGTGCGTGTAGTAGATGTGGCAGCCAATCTTCGGGAGGTAGAGGCGGCGTAGGCCGGCCACACCGGCGTTGGGGTACAGCGAGCCTGCGCCCGGCATGAGCGCCACCCATCGCACCGCCTCCTCGAGTTCAGTCGCGAAGAGGTCGCCGTAGTCGCGGTTCGCCAGCCACCATTGCTGCTCACGCGCGACGTGGCCCAGCGCAGTGGCGGTGAAGCGGACTCGGCGTTCAGTCAACGCGTCCGCAGGCCCCGGAGGACGTCTGCGGCGTCAACAAGGCGGCCGTCGGCGACGTCGGCGTCGGAAGCCTCGAGGGCGGCGTGCAACGCGGCACGGTCACTCTCGTCGAGCCAGTCGCCCGGGTCGAGAGGCAGCAACACGACTTCCGTGCCTTCGGGCAGTGTCGTGGGCTCGTCCACAACGAGCCGGCCAGCGTGCACCCGTGCGGTGATCGTCATGGGGCAGCGTAGCACCCGATCGGCTGCCCAACAACCGCTTGCAGCCGACGGCGGCCGGTGGCATCCTGATCCGCCGCACCTGAAGCGGCAGCGTTGGGCCGACGAGGCCATAGAGCCAGTGTGAAGATGCTGCGCGATTGCACGCGTGAAGCGCGATGTGGAAGAACATGGACAAGCGATCAGACAAGGCGCTTCTCTGGAGCCCGCGCATCCTCGGCATTCTGGTCTGCCTTTTCCTGAGCCTGTTTGCTCTGGATGCCTTTGGGGGCGGAAAGACCGTCATCCAAGCGCTCCCGGATTTCACCATGCACGTCGCTCCGATGCTCGTCCTTTTGGGAGTCGTGGGTGTGTCGTGGCGATGGGAGTGGGTGGGCGCCCTCGTCTTCACCAGCCTCGCGGTCGGCTATGCGTACTTCGCGCGCAACCATGTGTCGTGAATCCTCGCCATCGGAGGACCTCTGCTGATGGTGGGCGTCCTATTCTTTGTGAGTTGGGTCCATAACAAGAGACTCCGGGCCAGTGCGTAGCCTCCTGGCAAGCACATGGGCCGGCTTGCGGCCCAACAGCCGGTTGAAGCTGACGGCGCGCGGGGAGTGTGACGCATTCGCGGCGAATGCGCGCCGCAGCTTAGCCGGAACGTTAGCCGGACAGAGTCACGTGGGGCTCAACGCGGCAGGCCTGACAGCGATGCCTGGAAAAGTCTTGAGCAATGCGGTATCGAAGGTGGCGAGCGGAAGTCGCTCCCGGACGGCCAGTTCGACAAACAGCGTGTCGTACACGGCGATCTTCGACTGCTGGGCACGCACGAGAGCGCCCTGCCACAGGGTGCGGTTCGGCACCGCATGAATGCTCAACCCGTCCGCCAACGCCAACCGCTTGGAGGCCTCGTCGAGGGTCAGTACGTTGTGGCGGGTCGCCATCCAGAGGACGTTGGCCAGTTCGGCTTCCCACACTGCGGGGGCCCACGCGTCATCGAGCGTTTCGATGAAGGTTCGGGCTTCGTCGACGAAGCGGTCGGTGCCGAGGACGAAATACGCGACCACATTGGTGTCGATCACGGCGTTCACGCGCGGCCCACTCCGATCCACGCATCAACCTCGGCAGCGGTCGGTCGGCGCGTCTGGCGGGCCCATCCGGCTTCAATTTGATCGAGGATCGATCGCCGTTCCGCCACATGGGCCGCCAGCAACTCACGGACTTCGTGCTCCATGGAGCGGCGACGCCGCCGCGCGAGCGCCTTCAGGGACTTGACGACTTTGGTTGGGACGTTGCGAATGGTGAGCGTGGGCATTGGCTTGCTCCTGTGCAAGCACAATGCTAGCATTCGCCAGACCGGCCAACAAGCGGCTGTACCGGACGGCCGTGCGTCAAAAACGGTGAGCGGCCGCCGGTGACCCGCGCACGTCAGGCCGCTGAATCCACGACCTTCCGAAGCCGCACCAATAGATTGCGCCTCGTATATGGCAGGCGTATACTTAAGCCGTGGGCTCACTCCCCGAGTTCTGGCCTGATCTCGACGGGTTTCAATGGGACGACGGCAATGCGTCGAAGAATTGGACCCGTCACCACGTTAGCCAGACGGAAGCGGAGCAAGTCTTTCTGAATCGCCCACTCGTCGTCGCTGGGGCGCCGTTCCGGAAGGAGCTTCGGCAGTTCGCGTTCGGACAGACCGACGCAGGGCGACTGCTCACGGTGGTCTTCACGGTTCGGGGATCGCTCCTGCGGGTTATCTCGGTGAGGCCCATGAGCCGGCGGGAACGGAGGAGATATGGCCAAACGAACAACAGCTAAAGGGGTGCCGGCGTTCGACTCGGAGCGAGCCGAGCGGGAGTACTGGGAGACCCACGATGCGGGTGACGTAGTGGACTGGGCCAGCGCGCGCCGAGTCGTATTCCCCAATCTCAAGGCATCAACCGAAACCATTTCGCTTCGCTTGCCCACGGCGTTGCTGGCCGATCTCAAGGTCTTGGCCAACAAACGCGACGTCCCCTACCAGTCCCTGCTTAAGGTCTATCTGGCGGAACGCGTCACCAGCGAGACGACCGGAACCACGCGGCCTAACAGGGCGCTGCAGCCGACGAGCCGGGCCAGACGACGGACGGCTCGCGGCTGAACGCGAGCGTTGGCTGCCGATCCAACAGATACGCCAATCGAACCAAATCGAGATCGAAGTCCGTCGAGCCGAATCGGGCGACGTGGAGGTGGTGGCGCCGATTCCGACGGGAGCGGCCCAGTGGCTCGAGAATCGCGGCATGGGAATATGGCGCGCCAACGAGCTGACTCCAGAGCGCCGAGGCCTCGGCCACGCTGGCCTTCGTCTCACGCGCCGGACATCAGCTCGACGCGCTCATCGCCACGCACGTGGAGGAGATCGGCGAGCCGTTCCGCGGCCTGACGAAGACGCCTGCCGGCGCAGTCGCCGCGGTCAGGCAGGCGACGCCCCTCGAAACAGGAAACTGGCGGCACGACGTGCGGCTCGTGGCGGCGGCTACGCGCGCGAGATGGCCGCGCTTCGGGGACTCGCACTGTGACGCGGGCAAGCGTGGCGCCACGCGTCAGCGCTTGAAGGGTCATTATGAAAAGGCTATTCTAGCCTTATGAGACGGACGAGTATCACGGACGCCAAGAACCGGCTGAGCGCGTTGCTGGATCGGGTGCGGCACGGCGAGACGATTCTGATCGAGGACCGAGGCGTGGCCGTGGCGCAGATCGGTCCGGTGGGCCGAGGCGACTACGGTGTCGATCGCGATCGTCTCGCCAGCCTCGAGCGGGCCGGCGTGGTGCGTCCCGCCATCGCCACAAAACCCAGCCGGTTGCTGCTCACCAAGCCGCCTCGGCCGAAACGCCCCGAGGCTCTCAGCCGGATGGTGGCTGACGAGCGGGCTGAGGGCTGGTGAAGTTCTGGGACACCTCCGCGCTCGTGCCCTTGCTGGTGGACGAGCCCTCCACGACAGCCGTTCAAGCGGCGTACCGCGAGGACCCCACCGTCATCGTCGCGTGGACGACGGCGATCGAATGCGCCTCAGCCGTCGCCAGAGCCGAGCACGACGGCATCGTCGATGCCTCCCAGGCAGGCATTGCGCTGGCTCGCCTGGATGAGTTGCTGCGTGTGTGGCGGGAAGTTGAGCCGACTGCAGACCTCCGCGACGTGGCCAGGAGGCTGCTTCGCGTTCACCGTCTGCGCGCCGCGGATGCCGTTCAACTCGCCGCGGCCATGCTGGCCTCGCAGCATCGACCTGCTTCGCTCACCATCGTGACGCTCGATCATCGACTGGAGGCCGCGGCCCACCGCGAGGGCTTTGTTGTCGACAGCCCCGGCTCCGAGCGACCCGATCCCGATCGGACCTAGGATTCCACCTTCCTGGACATGACGGCCACGCGGCTCTGCAGATCTCCCAGGGCACTTTCAATCTGCTCGAGCGCCGACCGCAGGTCGTCCACGATCTCCTCCGCCGGTCCTCCGGGTGGTAACACTCGAGGAACTCATCGAGATCCGCGCGGACCATGGCGCTCATTGAGCGCGAACTCCCTACGGCAGATGATCCAAGTCCGCCAGGTCTTTGTTCCTGCCGGCGGCTCGCTTGTTGGTCTTGAGATCTGGCAACGAGATGATCGGCAACGTCAGATCTCCGACGTCGACGGTCGCCGCGTTCTGTCGGCGCGCGTCGTATTCCACGCCATCGATGGAGGTCATGATCTCAATCCGGAACGGCGGAATGCCAAATCTGACGATGCTCAGCGGATCGATGAACAGACGGGGCTCGAGGGCGGGGACATCGAAGCCGAAGGCCAGGAGCGCCGCAAGCACACGTTCGCATTGGTCGCGGTCGCCCGGATCCAGACGTCCAAATCGATAGTGGCGCGGGGGTACCCGTGCATCGCGACGGCGTACCCGCCGACGACGAGATAGTCAACGCGATGGGCGTTGAGTAATCTCAAGAACTCTTTGAAGTCGTCCGGTAATAGCGGCGCGTCCATAGACGACTCGGCGCATGACTTCCAGGGCTGCCAGGCACTCGAGTGGAGTGCGCGCCCACCACCAACGTCGATCATCGGGCTCGTCACGGAGCGACTGCATGCTCACAGCCGATCGGTCGACCACCGGCCCTGTGGTGCGAGACAAAGCCACGGCGCGAGTATAGCCCGCGGACTGGCATCCCGACGACCCTTGGCAAGCCGCAGCCCCAGGATGGGCGGCGCTTCAGCGCCGCGCTATAGCGGGATGTTGCCGTGCTTGCGCGGAGGCGTGCGGTCGCGTTTGTTCTCGCAGCTCGCCAGCGCGGAAATCAACTTCGCCCGCGTCGTTCGGGGCCGGATGACCTCGTCCACGAACCCGCGTGAGGCCGCGATGAACGGGTTCGAGAACTTCTCGCGGAATTCCGCGACCAGAGTGGCGCGGCGTGCGGCTGGATCGACCGCCTCGCTGAGCTCGCGCTTGTACAGAATGTTCACGGCGCCTTCCGGGCCCATCACCGCGATCTCAGCCGTCGGATACGCGTAGTTGAAGTCCGTCCGAAGATGCTTGCTCGCCATCACGCAGTACGCGCCGCCGTACGCCTTGCGCGTGATCACCGTGATTTTGGGCACCGTCGCCTCCGCATACGCGTACAGCAACTTCGCGCCGGCCCGGATGATGCCGCCGTGCTCCTGCGCCACGCCCGGCAGGAATCCCGGCACATCCTCGAATGTAATGAGCGGAATGTTGAACGCGTCGCAGAACCGCACGAACCGCGCGCCCTTCACCGAGGCATCGATGTCCAGACACCCCGCCAGCACGGCCGGCTGGTTCGCGACGATGCCGACCGATCGGCCACCGAGCCGCGCGAAGCCGACGACGATGTTCCTGGCATAGTGCTGGTGCACTTCGAGGAACACACCGTCGTCCACGACGAGGTGGATGAGATCGAGGATGTCGTACGGCTGGTTCGGCTGCGCCGGCACCAGCGTGTCGAGGGCGGCGTCCTCGCGATCGATGGGATCCGCCGTCGCGAGCCGCGGAGCGTCGTCGAGGTTGTTGGACGGCATGTAGCCGAGCAAGTCGCGGATCAGCCGGAGGCACTCGCGATCGTCAGGCACCGCGAAGTGCGCGACGCCGCTCGTCGCGTTGTGCGTCATCGCGCCGCCGAGCGCCTCCATCGTCACGTCCTCGTGCGTGACCGTGCGAATCACGTCTGGGCCCGTGACAAACATGTAGCTCGAGCCTTCGACCATCACGTTGAAGTCCGTGATCGCCGGCGAGTACACGGCGCCGCCGGCGCACGGGCCCATGATGGCGGAGATCTGCGGCACGACGCCGGAAGCGAGCGTGTTGCGCAGAAAGATGTCGGCGTAGCCGCCGAGCGAGAGCACGCCTTCCTGAATGCGCGCGCCGCCAGAGTCGTTGAGCCCGACGATTGGCGCGCCCATCCGGACCGCCAGATCCATCACCTTGCAGATCTTTGCGGCGTTGGTCTCGGAGAGCGATCCCCCGAACACCGTGAAGTCCTGCGCGAAGGCGCAGACGGGGCGACCGGCCACACGGCCATGCCCGCATACCACGCCGTCTCCCGGAATGACGTCATCGGCCATGCCGAAGTCCCGGCAACGGTGCGTGACCAGCTTGTCCAGTTCCTCGAACGTGCCGGAATCGAACAGCAGATCGATGCGCTCGCGCGCGGTAAGTCGCCCGGCGTCGTGCTGCCGGCGCCGGCGGGCCTCCCCTCCGCCCAACTCGGACCGGCGTTCGAGTTCGCCCAGGCGGTCGAGCGGATCCATCAGGCCTTGGCCGCTTGCGCCTTTTCCCAGTCCTTGAGGAACTTCGCGAGTCCGATGTCCGTGAGCGGATGGTTGAAGCAGGCCTCGATGACGGCCGGCGGGCACGTGCAGATGTGCGCGCCCATCCTCGCGGCTTCGACGATGTGCATCGGGCCGCGGGTGCTGGCCACGAGAATCTCGGTCTTGAAGCCGTAGTTCGCGAAGATTTCGACGATGGCCTCGATCAGACCCATGCCGTCGGACGCGATGTCATCGAGGCGGCCCACGAACGGGCTCACGTACGTGGCGCCGACCTTGGCTGCAATCAGCGCCTGCGCGGCCGTGAAGATGAGGGTGACGTTGACCCGAATGCCTTCGGAGGCCAGCGTCTTACAGGCCTCGACGCCGGCGCGCGTGAATGGCACTTTCACCACGACGTGCTCGTCAATCTTGGCGAGCTCGCGCCCTTCGCTGAGCATGCCGGCCACGTCGGTCGCGACGACCTCGGCGCTGACCGGCCCTTTGACCATCTGGCAGATCTTCTTGATGTGCGCGCGGGGATCTCCGGATTCCTTCGCCATCAGGGACGGGTTGGTCGTCACGCCATCGATGATGCCGAGAGAGACCAGGGATTCAATGTCGCGAAGGTTGCCGGAATCGATGAAGAACTTCATGTCTCTGCCTCGTATGTCGGAAGAATGCTCGGGTCCAGAATATCGCGAACGCCTGGGGAATCGATAGTCGGTGGGTCGATCTCGGCCCACCCGATCGACTCAGCGCATGACGATGGTCTGCCTGTCCGATAGCTGGCTGACGTTGGCCGCCGGTGACGAATCCGCGGCGTACACCGCATACGTGTAGGTCTGGCCGGGCTGGGCGGTCGTATCGCGATAGGTCGTCTCCCGGATCGGCACGCGCATGAGCGGCTGCAATGTGCCGGTGGCGCCGTCGCCACGAAGCACGACGTAGCCGGCGAGATCGGGGGCATCGACCGACGTCCAGATGAGCGTGACCGCTGCGCCTTCCTGGACGGCCTGCAGTCCGCCCGGTGCGGGCGGCGGAAAGCGATCGACGGGTGTCACGCAGACGGGCGCCGACGCCAGGCCCTCCACGCGCACGGGGCCCGTGGCCTTGGTGGCCTTCACCGCGAGGCATACGGCCTTGCCGAACTGCGAGGGCAGCGAGAACTCGGAGGACGCGATGGGCTCGGGCGTCAACAACTCCGCCGTGGCCAGGTCGAGCGCCTCACCCGTGCGCAGCACGGTGAACGTCTCGCCGGCAACCGGTGCCCACGTCGCGGTGACGCGCGTCTCATCGAACTTCAACGCGATGTCCGTTGGCGGCTGCGGCAGGTCGCCCAGTGGTACCGCGATCAGCGCAGATGCCGCTCCAGGCCGCCCGCGCCCGTTGCCGACAACCGGCACAGCCACGTAGTAGCGCGTGCTGCCGGCCACGGCCGAGGCGTCAATCGGATCGACGAACGTCGTGACGCTGCCGCTCTCGGGGCGTGGGTCAGGAGGCACTGCGGGAGCCGGCGACTTCGGCGGCTTGGACGCGTCCTCCGTTGAGGTGTCGGGCTTGGGCGTGCGACGCACGGCCACGCGCGTCAGCAGGTTCTTGGGGTCGGCGATGACGGTCGCCGCTGTGGGTCCCGTGGGCACGGCAGGAGCGGCGCCGCCTGCCCGGCCACGGCCTGCGCTTGCGGCGGCCTGGCCCGGCAACGTTGCCGCTGGCGCCGCGGGCGACGCCGGAGTCGCGGCAGGAGTCGCGGCAGCTGGGTTCGTCTGCGTCGTCGCCGGAACCGCCGGCGCAGTCGCTGGAGTCGCCGGCGTCGTTGCAGCAGGCGGCACTGTCGCCGCCGGGACGCCGGGCATCGCCGGCACGGTCGTGGGCGTTGCCGCCGCCGCGGCGGGCGTCGCGCCCGGCGGCAGAATCACACGATAGATATCCACGCGGTCAATCGCGGCGGGCGTGCTGCCGTCGACGTTGGCGCCGGGCACCGTGAAGTGCAGCGTGATGCGATCGCGCGTCCGGACGACCGTCAAGTCGGCAATGCGGGCGGGCACCGGCCGCAGCGGCGGCAGCGGATTGCCCTTCTTGCCACACGCCGCCATCGCGGCCACCAGAAGGCCGATCGCGGCGAGACTTCGAATGCGGCGTTGACGCCGCCGGGCACTGAACGGTGACTTCACAGGATGTATCGGGACAAGTCGTCGCTCTTCACAATATCCGAGAGCATGCGATCGACGTACGCCGCATCGATCGTGATCGACTGGCCGTCCAGCTCGGAGGCATGGAACGACACCTCGTCGAGCAGGCGCTCCATGACCGTGTGCAGGCGTCGCGCGCCGATGTTCTCCGTCCGCTCGTTGACGGTCGTCGCCAACTCCGCGATCCGCGAGATGGCGTCAGCCCCGAACTCGAGCGTGACGCCCTCGGTGCTCATCAGCGCGCTGTACTGCTTGACCAGCGCGCCCTTGGGCTCGGTGAGGATGCGGACGAACTCGTCGCGGCCCAGCGGCTCGAGCTCCACGCGGATGGGAAAACGCCCCTGCAGTTCGGGGATCAAGTCTGACGGCTTCGAGACGTGGAAGGCGCCGGCCGCCACGAACAGAATGTGGTCGGTGCGTACCATGCCGTGCTTCGTGGTCACCGTCGTGCCCTCGACGATCGGAAGGATGTCGCGCTGCACGCCTTCGCGACTGACATCGGGGCCCTGGCTGCCCTCGCGACCGGCGATCTTGTCGATCTCGTCAAGGAAGATGATGCCCGCCTGCTCGACGCGATCAATAGCCGCACGCGCCACGCCGTCCATGTCGATCAGTTTCTGGGCCTCTTCGGCCGTCAGGTGTTCGAACGCCTCGGACACCGGCAGGCTGCGGCGGCGCGTGCGGCCCGAGAACATGCCCGGCAACATATCGCGCAGGTTCACGCCAATCTCTTCGACGGACGACCCCTGCACGAGCTCGAACGACGGCCCCGAACGATCGCGCACCTCGATCTCGACCGTCTTCGCGTCAAGGCGGCCCGACCGCAATTGCTCGCGCAGCCGCTCGCGCGTGACACCGGCGTGATCGCGCGCGGCATGCCCCTCAGTCGAGGCCTCGCCGAACGACGACGATGGCAGGGGCGGGAGCAACAGGTCGAGGAGGCGCTCCTCGGCCGCCTGCCGTGCGCGGTCCCGCACATCGACTTCGCGCTCCTCGCGCACCATCTTCACGGCAATCTCGACCAGGTCGCGCACCATCGACTCGACATCGCGCCCCACGTAGCCGACTTCCGTGAACTTCGAGGCCTCGATCTTGAGGAACGGCGACTGCGCGAGCCGCGCCAGACGCCGCGCGATCTCCGTCTTCCCGACGCCGGTCGGGCCGATCATCAGAATGTTCTTCGGGGCGACTTCGTCGGCCAGCTCACGAGGCAGCCGCTGACGCCGGTACCGATTGCGCAGCGCGATGGCCACCGCACGCTTCGCCTTGGCCTGGCCCACGACGTACTTGTCGAGCTCGGCGACGATCTGGCGGGGGGTCAGAGCGGAGCCGTGCGTGGTGGCGTGATCGCCGGCAGAAGTTGAAGTCATTCAGAGCTCTTCGATGACGAGGTGGTGATTCGTGTAGATGCAGAGATCGGCCGCGATGTTCATGGCCGCCTCCACGATGGCCCGCGCATCGAGCGTGCTGTGTTGTGTCAGTGCGCGCGCGGCGGCCATCGCAAACGGTCCGCCCGATCCAATCCCAATCACGCCATCGTCCGGTTCAATGAGATCGCCCGTCCCTGACAGCAGGTAGGTCGCGCGCGTGTCGGCGACGACCATCATGGCTTCGAGCCGCCGTAACAACCGGTCGGTGCGCCAGTCGCGCGCCAGCTCGACGGCCGCGCGTTCCAGATTGCCGCGGTGCTCCTCAAGCTTGCTCTCGAAGCGGCTGAACAGCGCGAATCCGTCGGCGGCGGAGCCGGCGAAGCCGGCCAGCACCCGATCGTGGAAGAGACGACGGACTTTTCGCGCGTGGTGCTTCACGACGGTGTTGCCCAGCGTGACCTGCCCATCGCTCGCAAGCACGATTTTGGTGTCCCGCCGGACCGCAAGCACGGTGGTGGCCTCGAAATTCGACATCACTTTATCCAGTCTCGCATCGTAGTGCGCCCCGTCGGGAGGAACAAGCGGGCTGGTCGGCTTGTGGACGTGTGACAGGTGGGTGTCCTGTCCCCTGGACGGTCAGGACCAGGGGGGACGGGCGTTATGTTGCGGAGCCCATGCGCCCGCTGGCAGTAATGTTGCAACCGCCGTATGATCGAGTTACCACTACAGACTGGAGTACGACCCATGGCCAAATCTCTTTCGTTCGTGACGCCACTCCTCGTCGCGGCCGTGTTGGCCGTCCCGACCGTTTCCGCCGCGCAGGGCAGAAGCCGCGGTGGCGATGACGGCGGCTCGTCCGGCGGACGCAGCGGCTCTGGTTCCGGCGAGGTTGCCGTGCCGCGGTCAGCACCCGAGCCCGCCCCCGCGCCTGCACCACGCGCCAGTGAACCATCGTCCCCTCAGCCCACATACGGCAGCGAGAGCGGCTCAAACCGCAGCGGCTCTGGTGAGACCTCCGCCCGGGCGCGCGGCGATCAGCCTATTCGGGGCTACGCGCAACCGCGGACGAACGTTCCACGCGGAGGCGGCGGCGATCCGACCTACGTGACGGTGTGGCCGTCCTGGTACTACGGCGGCTACTACGGCTACTCGGGCTATCCCTATGGGTACTACGGCGGCCTCGGCTATTGGAATCGCTACGGCCTCTACGACCCGTTCCTGTTCGACCCGTACGGATACTACGGCGGGTTCTACGGTTCGCCGGCCTTCGGATCCAGCATCAGCTACGGCGAGAGCTCGCGCGAACCGCGGTCGCGTGACGAAATCTCCGGATCGATTCGCCTGAAGGTGAACCCCAAGAACGCCAAGGTCTACGTCGACGGCGCCTTGGCTGGCACGGCGGATGAGTTCGACGGGCTCGGCGGGCATCTGCAGATCAGCGCGGGCCCTCACCAGATCGAGCTGCGCGCCGACGGATTCCAAACCTACGCTGGCACGGTCAACGTGAAGGAAGACCGCACCCAGACCGAGCGCATCACTCTGAAGAAGCGCTAGCTGAAGAAGCGCTAGTCGTCCCGGGCGTCGCCCGTCTTCTCGCAACCGCGAGATAGACGGGCACGCCCGCGGCAATGACGGCCACGCCGGCGAGCGACGGGACCGGATTCTGCCAGACTTCGTTGACCACCATCAGAAAGCTGCACACCACGAAGAAGCCGGGGGCGAAGGGATAGCCGAGAGCCCGAAACGGCCGCACGGCATCCGGCTCCTTTCGGCGCAGCACGAAGACCGCCAGCACGGCCACACCTGAAAACAGCACCACCGCAAAACCGGTATAGGTGACGATCTGCGCGAGCGTCCCTGACAGCACGAGCACCGACGACCAGACGGCCTGCGCGGCAATGGCCCGCACCGGTGTGCGATACGTCGGGTGCACGCGCGCCGCGGACGCGAAGAAGACGCCGTCGCGCGCCATGGCGAAATACACGCGCGGCCCCGCGAGCACCATGGCGCTCACGCCGGCGGCGATGCTGACGATCGTGAAGATGGCCAGGACGTTGCCCGCCACGAAACCGAACAGGCGCTCCGCGATGATGTCCGTGAAGCGCCCGTCGGGCAGCATCGCGAGCTCGGCCACCGGCATCGAGAACAGAAACAAGACGTTCAACGCGAGGTAGACGATGACGACGGCGAGGGTGCCCATCGCCAGGGCTCGGGGCAGGTTGCGGACAGGATCGCGGATCTCCTCCGCCACGTACGCCGCGGCGTTCCATCCGGAGTAGCTGAACATCACCGGAATAAGCGCCAGCAACCAGTTCGCACCGGGCACTGGCAGCTCGTGGCTGCTGGAAAGGTGTCCAAAACTGCCCCGGCCAAGCGTCAGTCCGAGCGCGATGAAGGCCGCGAGCGCCGAAACCTTGAGTCCGGCGAGCAGGTTGTGCACCACTCGGCCGGCGCCGTGCAGGTGAATGGCGGAGAGCATCCAGATGACGCTGATGGCCACCAGCCCTTGCGGTGTCAGTACCAAGGATGTGTGAGGAATGCCGATCAGCGGTGTGCGATCGGCGGCCGATGGAATGAATCGCCCGAGGTAGTCTGCGAGCGCCACGGCACCGGCCGCGATCGATCCCGAGAATCCCGCCACGAACGACGTCCAGCCCGAAATAAACGCCATGGGCCGGCCGTACGCGGCGCGCAAGTAGACATACTCGCCGCCGGCGCGCGGCCGCATCGTCGCGAGTTCCGCGTACGCCATTGCGCCGATGAATGCGAGCGCCCCGCCGAACAGCCACACGCCGAGCATGGCCCACGCGGACGGCGTGAGCTTCGCGACGAGCACGGGCACGAAAAAGATCCCGCCGCCGATGACATTGGAGACGACGATCGCGGCGGCGTCGAGAGGACCGAGCCGCCGGAGGAGACCAAGAGCCGGGGGGGCGGCGGACGGTCGATCCGCCGCAACGCTCACGGACGTACGGGTTCGTCGATGTGCGGGATGATCCGGTGCTCGATCGGGAACTCGCCGAGCGGGACAATCTTGCCCGCACGCTTCGCAAACACCTTCGCGGTGAAATCCTTGAACTCGCTATTGGTAAAGAGCTCGCTCCGCGGCTGAGCGATCGTGTAGCCCGCGGCGGAGCGCACGAGAATAGGATCAGTGTTCCCGCCCGGCGTCAGGGCCGTGCTCCCGATACCGGTGACTTCCCTCGAATCCAGATCGCCGTCCGCGCCCTTCTGCCAGAAACCGACGATGAGCTGAACCTGGGTGATGGGAACGGTTGCGGAACTCTGCAGACGGAAGCTGATGCTGGGCACCAGCTTGTTCAGGCCGTTGACGATGCCGAAGTCGTAGTAGCCGGAGAACGTGTCGGTGACCTTGAGGGCGGTGGCAAGGTCGACGCCGGGGCCGCAACTGACGCTCGAAAACAGAAATGCCGCGAGCAGAATTCCGGCCAAGCGTCTTGTCATGAATGAACCTGGCGATTGTAGATCAGAAGCGGCCCTCGACAATGCGCGCCTTCGCCTGATCGCGGGTAATCCGGCCCTGTCGCATGTCCTGCAGATCCGACCCTTTGATCGTGATCATCAGCTTGCGCGACTGATACAACGGGTTCGAACCCGGTTGGTCGATGCCTTGCGCGGCGATCGTCAGGTGATCGTCCGCCGCCAGTTGCAGCATCGCGGAACTGTCGAGCAACGCGTCGATCAGCGCCTCGCGCACGTATTTCGAATACGCGCGATCGGTGCCCCCCGGCACGGTGATGTCGTCGTTCGGATCGGCCTCGACGGTGCCGGTCGCGGACACAACGGCTCGCCCAGTCACGGGCTGCACATCCGGATTGCCACTCGGGACGGGCAGGTTCGGTCGCCCACGACGCGACTGGTTCATCATGTCGAGCGCCATGATGGTGCTCTGAATGTTCGGCGCCTGCACGTCGAAGAAGTAACCCCACCCATCCAGTTTGACACCGCGCACGATGGGTTGTTCCGCGAAGGCCAGGATGCCGTCGGGCACGATCGTGGCCGCCTGCTGCGCCAGTTTCTGGCCGCCAAGCACGACCGCACCGCGCAGCGCCATCTCGTACGTGAACGTCGACGAGCGCGCGGCGTTGTCAGGGGCCGTGGGGCCGGCCTGGCCGGCCCATGCCGGAAGCGTTGCCACGAGCAGCGTGGCTGTCGTCAGGGTGAAAACACGGCGCGATACCAAAGTTCCTCCAGTCATGATCATCGAGCCTCGAAGCCGTAGCTGGCCGGCTGCAGCACCTGACGATTGGCCGCCAGGCTCGCATTCATGGCGGAGTAGCGGCTGACGATGCCGGCCACCTTGTTGTCGAGGCTCATGCTGAACGCAATCTGCTTCCGCTGCCAGTTCTCGAACGCCGTGAGCCGGGTCGCCACATCGCGCAACGCCGCCTGAGACACGCCGTCCGCGGCCGTCTTCGTCGTCCGGTCGTGAGACGCCGCCAGCGCCATCACCCGCTGATCCATCTCGGCACGCACCTGCGTGAGAATGGCCAACTTGAGGTTGTTGAGATCCTGCTGACCAACGGTCACCGACGCAGGCGTCAACACCACAGGCGCAGGAGTGGCAGTCGCAACCTGCCCGAATGCGGATGCCGGCCACAGCAACCGGGACGCGGCGCCGCCGGCAGCACCGGCGACGAACACGAGCGTCGCGGCCGCCGCCATCGCCCACGCGGGCATGGCGCGCCACGGGTTCGTCACGCGCGGCGCCACGAAGGGCCGCCATACCGACTCGTGCGCCGGCACGTCCCACGCGAGCAAATCCTGCCGGACGTCGCGAAGGCCGCCAACTTCGGCCCGGCACACGTGGCACTCGCCGAGGTGCGCCTCCACGGCGCGACGCTCGTCCGGCGTGCACTCGTCGTAGAGATATCCGATGAGCTGTTCCCGTTGATCACACATGTGGTTCCTGCACCTGACTGTTGTCGGACTTCACGTTGCGAACGTCAAACGTCGACCGTCAAATTCCCTGTTTCGCACTAGGACGAACTTTCCCAGCTCGCCCGCCTCAGCGCGGCGTCTTGTGTCTGCTGCCGTTCGAGACGCCGACGAAGGACGGACAGGCCCTGGTAGAGACGCGTCTTGACCGTGCTCAACGGGCAGTTGAGCATGTCGGCAATCTCCTGGAAGGTCAGCCCGTGGTACTCCTTCAACATGATCGCGGCGCGCTGCTCTTCGGGCAGTTCGGCCATGGCTCGCGCCACGGCCGCCGACATCTCGCGTCGCGCGACCAAATCTTCGACCGACTCGGCCGGGGAAGCCCGGTCGTCGGCCATTTCAATCGGATCCACGCCCTCCGGCAGGGTCACGATGGGGGCGCGACGTTCGCGCCGCATCCAGTCCCGGCACAGGTTCAGGGTGATGCGATACAACCAAGACGAAAACTTCGCCTGGCCCTTGAAACCCTTCAGTCCCCGGTAGGCGCGCAGGAACGCTTCCTGAACGACGTCGCGCGCATCCTCGTCCCGCCCGAGGGTCCGGTAGGCCAGCGCATAGATCGGCCGCTCCCAGCGCACAACCAGCTGGTTGAAGCTGTCGAGATCACCAGCGGTCGCACTGGCAACCAGCTCCTCGTCCGTCCGGGTCATAGTTGGCGACCGGACCACCGTGTCAGGGCAGGGTGGCGGTCCGTGTGCATCTGTCCTCTTAGACGGAGCGCCCTCAGTACCAGTCTGTACGTCGTTCGGTCTTCTGCCGAGTATATGACCGCGACGCAGCCAGCGATCTCACCCGCCGCTGCCCGGGAAGCTGCGAAAGTCCAGCGGAGGTTGGGTGCTACACTGGCGCCGGCGCGGTGGGCCCAGGTCCTCCGGGTCAGATTGAGGACGGCAATGAACGACGACCACGTCATGACCACCGACGACGTCATGGCTTACCTCCACGTCAACCTGCGAACCGTCTATCGTCTTCTGCCTAAAGGATTACCGGGATTCCGTGTCGGCCGCCAGTGGCGCTTCCGCAAGAAGGACGTTGACGCGTGGCTCGAGCGGAACCGCCTCGACAAGGCGCCGGACACCGACCGGCCCAGGATTCTCGTCGTCGATGACGAACAGGCCGTCAGGGAGCTCCTCGTCAAGACGCTCGCCGAAGCAGACTGGGACGTCGACTCCGCGCCAGACGGCCCCACCGCCATCGAGTGCATGCGCGACGCTGATTACGATCTGCTGATTACCGATCTCCGCATGCCCGGCATGGACGGCCTCTCGGTGATTCGTGAGGCCCGCCGCAAGTCCCTCGACATGCCCGTCATCGTCGTCACCGGCAACTCCACGGAAGCGAGCGCGATCGAGGCCATCAACCTCGGCGTCACCGGGTACCTCACCAAGCCGTTCAGAATGCAGCGGGTGCTGCAGATTGCGGCGCGAGCCATGGGCGAAACCCTGCCGGAGCCCCGGCACGACGGACCCGACGGTTTTCAGCCACAATAGGACTGACGGGCGCCCGTACGACGCGGCAGCCCGGCTGTCCGCATGATTCAGCTTTCCAACCTCACAAAGTCGTTCGGCGAACGCGTGCTGCTCGATGCCGTCACCTGGACCGTCGGCGACGGTGACCGCGTGGCGCTCTGTGGCCCCAACGGCGCCGGCAAAACCACCCTGCTCCGGATGCTGGCCGGCTTCGACGAGCCGGACAGCGGATTGGTCGTCAAACCCTCCGGCCTGACCGTCGGATACCTGCCGCAGGACGGATTGGGGCACGCGGGCCGCAGTCTCCTGGACGAAGCCTCCCTCGCCTTCGGTCCCTTGCTCGACGCGCGCGCGGAAATCGACCGGATCGAACACGCCCTGGCCGACCCCGCCCTGCCGGACGGCGAACACGAGCGGCTGCTCGTGCGCTATCACGACCTGACCGATCTCTACCGCAGGGAAGACGGTCACAGCATCGAACTGCGCGTGACCCAGGTGCTCGAAGGCCTCGGCTTCTCCAAGTCCGAGTTCGGGAAACCGGCCGAGACGTTTTCCGGCGGCTGGCAGATGCGCATCGCGCTCGCCAAACTGCTCCTCGGGCGTCCGACTCTCCTCCTGCTCGACGAGCCGACGAACCACCTCGATCTCGAAGCGCGTAACTGGCTCGAGGACTACCTCCACGGGTATCCCTACGCGGTCATCCTCGTCTCTCACGACCGCTTCTTCCTGGATGCGGTCGCGACCCGCATTTCTGAGATCTCGCTCCGGACCATCACAGATTACGTCGGTAACTACTCGAAATACCTGGTCGACCGTGACGCAAACCTGGAACGGCTCCGGAAAGCCAAACAGGAACAAGACGACGAGGTGGCCCGGGTCCGCGCCTTCGTCGATCGATTCCGCTATCAGGCGACCAAAGCCGCACAGGTGCAGAGCCGCATCAAGATGCTGGACAAGATCGTCCCCATCGAGGCGCCGCCCGAACGCCGCCGGGTCCACTTCACCTTTCCGGCGTGCCCGAAGAGCGGCCGCACCGTGATCGAGATTTCGAACGCGCACAAGGCGTACGGCGACCTCGTGGTGTTCGATCGCATCAACCTGCACGTGGAGCGCGGCGACCGCATCGCGCTCGTCGCACCGAACGGCGCGGGCAAATCAACCTTGATGCGGATGCTGTCGGGCGCGGAAGCCCCGGACGCCGGAGAACGCCGCGAGGGACACCAGGTCGTCATGCAGTACTTCGCGCAGGACGAGGCCAACCGGCTGCCCCCAACCAAGACCGTCTACGAAGTCATGCAATCGGACTCGCCCGTCGGCATGGTGCCGGCGATTCGCAACATCCTGGGCGGGTTCCTGTTCTCGGGCGACGACATCTACAAGCGAGCCAGCGTGCTGTCCGGGGGCGAGCGCACCCGGCTGGCCGTGGCGCGCATGCTCCTCCGCCCGGCCAACACCCTGCTCCTCGATGAGCCAACCAATCACCTCGACCTCGACTCGAAAGACGTGCTCCTCGAAGCGCTGGAGGACTTCGGTGGCACCCTGATCTTCGTCTCCCACGATCGCTACTTCGTCGATCGCCTTGCCACCAAAGTGATCGTCGTCGGGCACGGGACCATCGAGACGTATCCGGGCACGTACGAGCAGTTCCTGTGGAGCCGCACAGAACGATCCCGCGCGATTCCCCCTCCCCCTGTCGCCAAACCGACCGTTGCTGCAAATAAACCCAAACCGGTAGCCGATACCCCGGCGCGGGTCCAGCATTCCCCGGTCATCGCACGCACCCCCACGCCGTCCTATGAAGAGAAGAAGCGAGCAGACGCGGACGCGCGCCGTCGCCGCCGCGAGAATCAGGACCGCGAACGACGCATCGCCGAGCTGGAAGGGCTCATCGCTGAGCGAGAACGGACGATTAAGGAACTGGAGGCCCGTATGGCGGCCGACGGGTTCTATGACGACCGTTCTGCGGCCGAATCCGTCGTTTCTGCTCATCAGGCTTTGATGTGGGACGTCGGCGACCTGATGCACCAGTGGGAAACCCTGCAGGCCGCGGACGTAGTCGAATAGACAGACTTACGAATCTGTAATTCGACGCCATATCTGTAATGCGCGCTGCTCACGCGGGTAGCCAACGGTTGGAATGGCGCCTTGTTTGGGGGTGTCGCGGCCGTCAACCAGACGGGTACGGCCCTTGCCTCGTGGAGGGTTGCCCAAAGGGGGTCACTACGGATGTCTCGTCAGCCCAGCTCATCGCAGACCGTGCCTACAGGACGTCGAGTTCTACGCGCCGATCTGCAAGGACGACGTGCCGCCACGACTCCTGAGGACGTGCAAGCCGACCGTTTCTTCCGTCACCTGGTGTTCAACCTGCGCACTGGTGTGCTCGCCATTACCGACACCGGGGAGATGGCGGCCATCAACGAGATTGCGTATCGGGTGCTTGGTCTGCCTGCCCGGCCGGGCGATCTCGGCCGCCGGTTCACCGAGGTGCTGAAGGACTGCCCTGAGGTCTGCCGCGTGCTGCAGGAGGCGTTCGAAGTGGACGACCTGCCGAATCGCGCGGAGATGAGGTTGCGAAAGACGGGACGCGCCATTGGCTACACGTTGTCGCGCATCCACGACGACCGTGGCGTGCTCGTCGGCGCCACCCTCTTCTTCAAGGACCTGACACGCGTCGAGCAGATGGAAGAGCGCGACCGCCTGCGGGACCGGCTCGCCGCGCTCGGCGAGATGGCTGCGGCCATCGCGCACGAGGTGAAGAATCCGCTCGCCAGTATCGAGGTCATGGCCGGCGTCCTCAAACGCCAGCTCACGGCCCAGCCCGAGGCGCTCGAAACCCTGAGCGACATCATCAAAGAGGCCAAGATGGCGAACGCCATCGTGGTCGAGGTGCTTGAATTCGTCCGGCCCATCAGCCTTCAGGTCGATCGCGTGGTGATCGACGAGGTGCTGAAGGATGCCATCACGATTGCCGAAGCGAAGATGCGGCGCGGCGCCGTCTCGATTCGCATGCACGTGGCGCCCGACGTGCCGGAATTGCTGGCTGACGCGCACCAGCTGCGGTTGCTGTTCGCCAACCTGCTCGCGAACGCCTTCGAGGCCCTGGGCGGCGAGGGGCACGTCGACGTACGCGCCGAGTTCGTGCCGGCCGAAGAAGAGCCAGTCGGGACCACCGAGCCCCTGCCCCCGCAGGTCAGCGTCGAGGTCAAGGACAACGGTCCGGGCATTGGCGCCGATGACATCGAACGCATTTTCAGCCCGTTTTTCACGACCAAGCCCCAGGGGACCGGCCTGGGCCTGGCGATCGTGCGCAAAGTGGTCGACGCGCACGACGGACGCATCGACGCGGTCTCGGCACCAGGGCGCGGCGCCACGTTTCGCGTGACGCTGCCCGTGATGCCTTCTGTTCGGAGCATGGGAGATAGGTAATGGGACGCATTCTCGTTGTCGACGATCACGACTCTCTGCGGAAGGGCCTCGTTCGCGCGCTGGCCAACGCTGGCCATGACGTGGAAGAGGCCGCCAATGGCACGGTCGCCATCGAACGGCTGCAGGACAGCCAGTTCGACGTGGTGCTCACCGATCTCCGCATGGGCGGCGCCGACGGCATGGACGTGCTGCGGACGACGCGCTCGATTCAACCGAGCGCGGCGGTGATTCTGATGACGGCGTTCGGATCGATCCACACGGCCGTCGAGGCCATGAAGATCGGCGCGTTCGACTTCGTCCAGAAGCCGTTCGAGATCGAGGAGATGGAGCTCAAGATCGAAAAAGCGATCGAAATGCGCCATCTGAAGTCGCAGGTCGAGTACCTGCGGCACGAACAGCAGGACATCTACGACTTCGACCGCATCGTGGGTGCCAGCGGCGCCCTCCATCAGGTGCTGACGATCGTCAAAAAGGTGGCGCGCAGCAACTCGACCGTGCTGGTCCGCGGCGAGACGGGCACCGGCAAGGAGTTGATCGCCGGCGCGATTCACCACAACTCGACGCGCGCGAGCCGCGCGTTCGTCAAGGTGAACTGCGCCGCCCTGCAGGAGAACCTGCTCGAATCGGAGCTGTTCGGTCACGAAAAGGGCGCGTTCACGAGCGCGGACAAGCAACGTATCGGCCGCTTCGAGCAGGCCGACGGCGGCACGCTGTTCCTCGACGAAGTCGGCGACATGAGCCAGAGCACGCAGGCGAAGATTCTGCGCGTGTTGCAGGAGCACGAGTTCGAGCGGCTCGGCGGGACGCGCACGCTGCGCGTGGACGTGCGCATCATTGCCGCCACGAACCGCAACCTCACGGACATGGTGAAGGAGGGGCGATTCCGCGAGGACCTCTTCTACCGGCTGAACGTCGTCTCTGTCGAGATGCCGCCGCTGCGCGACCGCAAGGAAGACATCGCGTCACTCGCCGAGTTCTTCGTGCGGCGATTCGCGAGCGAGCTGAAGAAGCGGGTGGACAACATCGAGCCGGACGCGCTCAAGGTCCTCATGCGCCACAACTGGCCCGGCAACATCCGCGAGCTCGAGAACGTCGTCGAACGCGCGGTGCTGCTCTGCGACGGCGGAACGATCGGCATCGTAGACCTCCAGATCGGCGAGCACGCCTCGACGGCGTCCTCGACCGACCACGCCACCGCGGTCAAGATTCCACCGACTGGAATTCCGTTGGAAGAAATCGAGCGCCAGGCCGTCGTCGAGGCGTTGCGCATGTCGAACTGGGTCCAGAAGGACGCGGCGGAACTCCTCGGCATCAGCCCCCGCGTGATGAACTACAAGATCAAGATCCTCAACATCGAGATCCCCAGAAGCCGCAGGGTGCTGGTCGAGACGACGGTCTAAGAAACCGGGTCTCGCTCGCGATCTGGCGAGACCCGGTCTCCTCTTTCCCCTATTCCTTGCGCGCCGCCCGCGGGTGCGCCTGCTTGTACACGTCCATCAGATGCTGCACGTCGAGGTGGGTGTAGCGCTGGGTGGTGCTGAGGCGCGCGTGGCCGAGGAGTTCCTGAATGGACCGCAGGTCCGCCCCGGCCTGAAGCAGGTGGGTCGCAAAGGTATGACGCAAGGCGTGCGGGCTGATGCCTTGGGCAATGGCCGCCTGCCGGACGTATCGACGCACGACTCGGTCGACGCTGCGCGTCGTGAGGCGACCGCCGCGAAGATTCAGAAAGAGCGGGTCGCGTTGTCGCCGGTGGCGGTCAGGCGCGCGACGCGGAGCGGTCGCCGTCGCGGATACTTGCGCGCGATCCGCCATCATCACCTTCACCACGTCCATCGTCGTGTGATTGAAGGGGACCAGTCGCTCCTTGCCCCCCTTGCCACGGACGCGGGCGATGCGGCCCGGTAGGTTGAGGTCCTGAAGGTCGAGGTCGACCAGCTCGCTGAGGCGCAGACCCGACGCGTAGAAGAGTTCGAGGATGGCGCGATCGCGCCGCCCCTGGACGGTGGACATGTCGGGCGCCTCGAGCAGGCGATCCATGTCGCTCGCGCCGAGATGCGCCGGCAACGTGCGCTCCTTGCGCGGAGCGCCAACGAGGACCGTCGGATCATCCGGCAACAGGCCCTCTCGGGTCAGGTAGCGCGCGAAGGTGCGGAGGGCCGCCAGCCGGCGCGCGGCGGACGCGCGACTATTGCCGCGAGCGTGCAGCTCACCCATGAAGCCGCGCACGCCCTCGACGTCGAAGGCCGTCAGCGGCACCTGGCTGGGCCGGCATCCGCCCCGCACCGCCAGCGAGTCCAGCAGCTGAAGCAGATCGGTCTCATACGCGCGCAGCGTGTGCGGCGAGACGTTGCGGTTGAACTGGAGAAACGCGAGGAACGCCTTGACCTGCTCGCGCATCGAAATACCTATCGACCGGCAACTCCGGGAGTCTTGAGACTCCCGGTTTCAACTGCCTCCGACATTCGCTGGTCCTGGATCCAGCCGGCGAGGGCACTGAGCGCGCGCGCACTGGTAGCCAACTGCCGTTCCTGGCGCGACCGGGGCGGTTCGTCGAGCGGCGGCATGATGCCGAATGTGATGTTGGACGGGGCGTAGTGCTTGGCCTCGGCATGAGACACGTAGTAGCCCAGAGCACCAATCGCCGTGGTTCGCGGCGCCGCCAAGGGCTGCTGCCCCATGGCCAGCCGCGCGGCGTTGCGTCCTGCGATCAACCCCGACGCGGCGGACTCGACGTAGCCCTCCACGCCCGACACCTGTCCCGCGAAGAAGAGGTCGGGACGCCGCTGGGTCTGCCAGGTGTCGAGTAGCACCGACGGCCCATTGATATAGGTGTTCCGGTGGATCATGCCGAACCGCACGAACTCGGCCTGCTCGAGTCCGGGAATCATCCGCAGGACGCGCGCCTGCTCGCCCCACTTGAGCTGGGTCTGAAACCCAACCAGACTGTAGTGGTCACCCGCCAGCGTGTCCTGTCGCAATTGCACCACCGCGTAGGGCCACCGGCCAGTCCGCGGGTCGTCGAGCCCGGCCGGCTTCATGGGCCCGAACCTCAGGGTGTCAGGCCCGCGATGCGCCATCACTTCGATCGGCAAACACCCTTCGAAGAACTGCGTGTTGTCGAAATCGTGCACGACGGCCTTCTCCGCGGCCACCAGGGCCTCGTAGAAGCGCGTGTACTCCTCTTTCGTCAGCGGGCAATTGAGATAGTCGCCCTCGCCATCGTCACCGCACGCCGGTCCCGCGGCCTCTGGCGCCGGCTCGCTCGAGCGCAAACTGCGATTCCAGCGCGACGCGCGAAAGACGCGTGAGCGATCGATGGTTTCAGCGAGCACGATCGGACTGATCGCATCGAAGAAGGCGAGGTGTTCGGACCCGACGAAGGAGGCGATGTCCGCCGAGAGGCCGGGTGAGGTCAGCGGTCCGGTCGCAACGATGACCGGCGACATCTCGGCGGACGAGGGAATCCCGAGGACTTCACCGCGCTCCACGCGAATGCGCGGGTGCGCCGACACGGCATCCGTCATGCGCTGGGCGAACTGGTCACGATCGACGGCCAGGGCGGCACCAGCCGGCACACGGACCTGATCAGCGATGCGCATCACAAGTGAGTCGAGACGGCGCATCTCCGCCTTGAGCAGGCCAACGGCGTTGTCGAGCTTGTCGCCCCGGAACGAGTTGCTGCAGACCAGTTCGGCCAGCCGATCGGTCTTGTGCACCGCCGTCGGCACCGACGGCCGCATCTCGTGCAGCACCACGTCCACACCGGCAGACGCGGCCTGCCACGCCGCCTCGCTGCCGGCCAGGCCGCCGCCGATGATGTGGACGGTCAAGTCGTGGCTTCCGCCAGTTCTGCAGAGACCACGTAGTCGCAGGCCTCATTGGCACAGATGAGCTGACGCCCGTGGCGCTTGGTGATCTTTTCAGTCAAGAACGGCCACGCGCACTTCGGACACGGCTCGAGGACAGGTTTGTTCCAGAGCGTGAAGTCACACTTCGGATAGTTCACACAGCCGTAGAACACCTTGCCCCGCCGGCTCTTGCGCTCGGCCACATCGCCGCCATCCTTCGGACACTTGATGCCGGTGAGCTTCTGCTTGACGTACTTGCACTCCGGATAGCCGGTGCAGGCCGTGAACTCGCCGAAGCGCCCCTGCTTGACGACCAGGTTCTTACCGCAGTTCGGGCACGTCTCATCGAGAATTTGATCGGGCTTGGCCGCCGCCACGCCCTGCTTCGTCGCGATGATCTTCCGGGTGGTCTTGCACTCAGGATAGCCCGTGCAGGCCAGGAACATCCCGAAACGCCCGCGCTTGAGCACCATCGGCTTGCCGCAGTTCTCGCATGCCTCCTCGAGTTCCTCGCCGGGTGTTTCGGCCGGCTCGAGTTCCTTGGTGTTGTCACATTCGGGATAGCGATTGCACGCGAGGAAGATGCCGAACTTGCCGGCCTTCTCGACCATCTCACCGATGCCACACTTGTCGCAGGTCTGCCCCGTCGGCTGACCTTCCTTGTAGTTCGGCATCTCCTTGGCGGCGCGCGTCAGATCCTTTTCGAAGCTCTTGTAGAACGTCGTGAGCGTTTCCGTGTAGTCCGCTTTGCCCTTCTCGATGCCGTCGAGCTGCTCTTCCATCCGCGCCGTGTATTCGATGTCCAGGATGTCGTCGAACGCCGGGTGCAACAACTTATCCACCAGCCGACGTCCCAGAATGGTCGGCCGGAACTTGCCCTCGGTCTTGTTCACGTAGTCGCGCGCCTGCAGCACGCTGATGATCGAGGCGTAGGTGCTGGGACGGCCAATGCCGTTCTCTTCCATCGCCTTGACCAGCGAGCCCTCGTTGTAGCGCGGAGGCGGCTGGGTGAACTTCTGATCGGGCCGGAGTTCACGCACCGTGAGTGACTGGCCTTCCTTCAACAACGGCAACATGCCCGTCGTGTCATCGTCGGCATCGGCCTGCGCGGCGGGATTGGGCGCGGGACGCTCCGTGCGCTCGCTCTCTTCCGCCTCCGTCGTGCCCTGTCCGTACACCGCGAGCCAGCCCGCGAACTTGGGCACCGAGCCCTTCGCGCGGAAGGTGTAGCCGGCCGCGTTGACGTCCACGGTGGTGTCGTCGAACGTCGCGGGCGTCATCTGGGAGGCCACGAAGCGATTCCAGACAAGGCGATAGAGATAGAACTGATCCGGCGTCAGATGGGCGCGGACGGCCTCGGGGTGGTACTTCATCGAGGTCGGTCGTATGGCCTCGTGCGCGTCCTGTGCGCTGGACTTGACCTTGTATTTATTTGGCTGTTCCGGGACGTACGTCGGCCCGTACTGGTCGCCGATGTGCTGGCGCACTTCGTCGAGCGCCTGATCGGCCACGCGCACCGAGTCGGTTCGCATGTAGGTGATCAGCCCGACCGGCGCTTCTTCCTCCGGCAGCTGAATTCCCTCATACAACTGCTGCGCGATCATCATCGTCCGCTTCACGGGAAACCGCGAAGCCTGCTGCAGTTTGCTCGTGATGAAGGGCGGAACGGGATTCTTGCGACGTTCCTTGGTCTGGACCGACGAGACGACGAAGTCCGCCTGTTCGAGGTCCGCCAGTACCTTCTTCGCGTCGGCCTCGTTGCGGACCTTGGCGGCGGCGTCACCGAACTTGACCAGCCGCGCGTCGAACTCGGGCGGATCCGTCGAGGCCAGACGCGCCGTGACGTGCCAGTACTCCTCGGGCACGAACGCTTCGATCTCGCGCTCGCGGTCGCAGATCAGCTTGAGCGCCACCGACTGGACGCGGCCCGCGCTAAGCCCCCGGCGGACCTTGTCCCACAGGATGGGACTGATCTTGTAACCGACCAGCCGATCGAGCACGCGACGCGCCTGCTGCGCATCGACCATCCTCATGTCGATGACCCCGGGGTGATTGACCGCCTCCAGGATCGCCTTCTTGGTGATCTCGTTGAACATCAGCCGGGAGACCTTCTTCTTCGCACCCGCGCCGAGTTCCTCGGTCAGGTGCCAGCCGATGGCCTCGCCCTCGCGATCGGGGTCGGTCGCGACGTAGATGTGGTCGGCGCCCTTCGCCGCGTCCTTCAGTTCCTTGATGACCTTCGCGCGGTCTGGCAAAACGACGTACTCGGGCAGAAAGCCACCCTCCACGTCAACACCGAGCTTGCTCTTCGGTAGGTCGCGGACGTGCCCCATCGACGCGATAACCTTGAAGTCGCTCCCGAGATACTTGTTAATCGTCTTCGCCTTGGCCGGCGACTCGACGATCACCAATGCCTTCGCCATGAATTCGTGTGCCTCTCTACTATAGGTAGCAGGTCAGTCAAGTGGCCGGGCCTCCCTCAGGAGAGCCGGATGAAGGTGCCGAGCCCGTTACGGGCGATGAGCCCTTCGAGTTCCAATCGCCCCAGTTCAGCGAAGATTTCAGACGCCGGGCGGCCGTTCCGCTCGGACAGATCCTCAACCGTGAAGACCTCTCCGGCCCGGACAGAGGCCAGTAACTTGTTGTCCTGGCTATGGTTGGGCGCCTTAGAGGCACTGCCTGGAGCCGGCACCCACCGGATCTCTTCCAGGATGTCCTCCACAGTCTCGACCAGTCGGGCTCCATCCTTTATGAGGGCATGACAGCCCCGATGGCAACCGGAAACGACATTTCCGGGCACGGCCAGGACGTCCCGGCCCTGCTCCAGAGCCATCCGGGCGGTGATCAGGGACCCGCTATGTTCCGAGGCTTCGACCACGACTACCGCGCGGGAGAGGCCGCTGATGATGCGGTTTCTGAGCGGGAAATGTTTCGGCAGGGGCGGCGTCCCCGGCGGGAGCTCAGAGACCAGGCAGCCCTGGGCGCGGACGTCGACGGCCAGCTGCCGATGCTGACGCGGGTACGCGACGTCGAGCCCACATCCCAGCACCGCGACGGTGAGCCCACCACCCTGGAGGGCCCCGCGGTGAGCGGCACCGTCGACTCCACGGGCGAGACCCGAGGTCACGACGAGCCCGGCCGCGGCCAGGCCCTGGGCGAGGCGGCGCGCGGTCTCCAGTCCAATCGGGCTCGCGTTTCTCGAGCCCACTACGGCAACGGCGGCCTGGTCCAGGCAACCTTCCTGGCCGGACACCCAAAGGGCAATTGGGGGATCTGGCAGGTGCCTTAGCCCCTCAGGGTAGCCCTCGTCCGCGAAGGTGACCAACCGAGCGCCCAGGCTCTCGGCGCGCTGCCGAGCCCTCACGGCACCGGCAAAGGCCTCTTCGACAGCGGACCGGGCCGACTGCGGGAGCCAGCCCAGACGTTCGGCCAGAAGGGCCGGCGCTCGCTCGGCATCCGCCCACGACTGCACCCCCGGCCATACCAGGTCCTTGAACAGACGCGAGCCTTTCGTGTCATTGCCGATCCGCAGGAGCGCGGCGGCGAGTAAGGCCTCGCGGGCTTTCTCCGTTGGCTGTCCTGAAATCGTCACGGGGACTTACGTGCGTTGCAGTGCTCGTACCACGGAACGTCACCCGTTGAAGGCGAGACAGACGCGCCGACGTGCACATTTCTCCAAGGGTGCACGGCAGCTGTCTTGCATTTTTCGCAATACCACCCCCCGCGTGCCCGGGGGACGATCTATATTTGGGGCCGACGGGGGTCAACAAGCGATGCGCGTGCGGATGTGGGTCGTCGTGCTGCTGCTGCTCGGTTCGGCGCTCCCGGCTTATGCCGATCGCCGGTCCGACGCGAAGGATCAGGTCGAATTCGGTATCAGCGTGGCCCAGCGCGGCCTCTGGAAGGAAGCCGCCTATCGGTGGGAGAAGGCCACAGAGCTCGATCCGAGCTACGGCGCGGCCTGGAACAACCTCGGCATCGGCTACGAGCAGCTCGGGCGATTCGACGATGCCCGGAAGGCGTACGAGAAGGCGATGGAAGTCGAGCCGAACAACACGTACATCCGCAACAATTACGACCTCTTCCGGGAGATTTATGACCGCCAGAACCGCCGCCGCGATCGTTAGCTTCGCCGCCGGCCTCGGGCTGGTCGGGTGCTCGTCGTTCTATGAGATTGCCGTCGAAACGCCGATTCAGGCGAAGATCGACGTCTCCGCGTTTCAGCGCGTGCTCGTCGCGGGTTTTCTGACGGGCGGGGCGAAGGCCATCGACGCCAACACCGAGACGGCCCGCCTGCTTCGCAGCCAGCTTCGCTCCAAGCAGGACATGCGCGTGATCGACACTGACGTGCTGTCGCTCGTCGACGAGGTGGATCGCCAGAAGGGTCAGACGCCCCAGACGTCCGCCATCGATGCAGAACCGAAGATCAAGACCGACAAGGATCTGGCTGCCTACGAGGATATTTTCAACAACGCCGAGTACTGGAAGAAGATCGGCGCCGAATACCAGAGCCCGCTCATTGTGACCGGCTCGGTCATGTTCACCGAGGTCAGCAAGAGCGGGGTCGTGTCCCGCCCCCAGTCGGTTCCGAGCGAGCAGGGGCTCGAGGAGTACCGGTCGGTGCGGACCTATACCGACATGAAGGGCTACGCTCTGGCGCCCAAGTTCGTGTTCATCGATGGGCGAACCGGTGCACAGCTCTATTCGGAGACCTATCACGAGGAGGCGCTGTACCCCTCGACGCAGAACACCCCGGCGCTCTCGAGCTATTTCGAGTTGATGGACAAGGTATTGCCGAGTTTCCTCAACACGTTGAGTTCACAGAAGATCCGGGGTTCCCGGGTGCTCCTGAAATAGGGGCTTCAGGCACCGGGCCCCCTGGTTATCGGGGCGCCCGGCTGGGGCGGACGGGCTTGAGCGACCGGGTGTTGTCATTCAACGCCCGGTCTTTTTTATGTTACCCTTGGTGGTTCTGACGCGCGTCTTTTTGCGCGTCTGCTGTTCAAGGTCTTCCAAGGTGCTGGAGCGTTCGCATGTACGCGATTGTTGAAGCGGGTGGTCGGCAGGAAAAGGTGGCGCCTGGCGCGCTGATCGTGGTCGACCGGCTCGAGGTTGAACCCGGCAGCGAGTACACGTTCGACAAGGTCCTCCTCGTCGAGACCGATGGTGGCGACGTGGTTACGGGGAAGCCCTACGTAGCGGGCGCGTCCGTGTCGGCTATCGTGGAAGCCCAGACGCTGGGCAAGAAGATTCGCGTCTTCAAGATGAAGCGCCGCAAGCAGTATCGCAAGTCCATGGGGCATCGGTCCCAGCAGACGCGCGTGCGCGTCACCAGCATCAACGTTTAGTCATCGCCAGGGTTCGTCATGGCTCACAAAAAAGGTCAAGGTAGTTCCCGGAACGGTCGCGACAGCAACTCGCAACGTCTCGGGGTCAAGCGACACGACGGCAATCTGGTGACCGGCGGGTCGATCCTGATTCGGCAGCGCGGTCAGCGGTTTCGTCCGGGCCTGAATGTCGGCCGCGGTAAGGACGACACGTTGTTCGCGAAGGTGACGGGTCACGTGAAGTTCTCCGACCACGGCGGAAGCGGACGCAGAATCAGCGTCATCCCCGTGGCACAAAAGGCCCAGAGCTAGGCGAGTTCCCTACCGATTGCGCGACGCCCTTCCGGCCTCGCGCCGGGGGACTCGCGTGGCTTCGACGGCCGATTCGAGTTCCATCCATGTTCGTCGACGAAGTCGACATCAAAATTCACGCAGGCGACGGCGGCAACGGGTGCATGAGCTTCCGTCGGGAATTCCGCGTGCCTCGCGGAGGGCCCAACGGCGGCAATGGGGGCCGTGGCGGCTCGATCTACCTTGTCGCCAGCGCTCATCAGAACACGCTGGTGACCTACCGCTTCCATCCGGAATTCAATGGCGACCGTGGCCAACACGGCATGGGGTCGAATTGTACCGGCCGCGATGGCGAAGACACGCTGCTCGAGGTGCCTCCCGGCACGGTCGCGTATGAGGTCTCACCGGAGGGCTTGATCGAGCTGGCCGACCTCACGGAGATCGGGAAGCCCGTTCTGGTCGCGCGCGGTGGTCGAGGCGGCTACGGCAACGCCGAGTTCGCGACGTCCACCAATCGCGCGCCGCGCCGGACGGAACCGGGGACGCCCGGTGAAGAGCGGATCGTGCGACTGCGTCTCAAGTTGCTGGCAGACGTGGGGCTCGTAGGGTTCCCCAACGCCGGCAAGAGCACGTTGATCGCCCGCATCTCAGCGGCGCGTCCCAAGATTGCCGACTACCCCTTCACGACGCTCGCCCCCAACCTGGGCGTCGTTCAGTTGAAGGGCGACCGTTCCTTTGTCGTGGCTGACGTGCCGGGCCTGATCGAAGGCGCGCATCTCGGACACGGGTTGGGCACGAAGTTCCTGGCGCATCTGGAACGCACCAAGGTGCTGGTGCACATGATCGACGTGTCCTCCGGCTCGGGACGCGATCCCATCGAGGACTTCGAGATCATCTGTCGCGAACTGGAGCAGTTCGCCGGTTCGGACGACCAGACGGCTGGCGCCCTGGCGCGAAAGCCGCAGGTCGCCGCGGCGAACAAGATTGATGCGGTCGACGATCCCGATCGCGTGAAGCGTCTCAAGCAGCACCTCAAGAAGCGCAAGATTCCGTTCTACGAGATTTCGGCCGCTACGGGTGAAGGCGTGCCCGCGTTGCTCGAAGCGATGTGGCGAGAGGTCGCACCACCGGCCGACCTGGTGGGCGATCGCGCATGAGGATTGGCCTTCTCGGGGGCACATTCGATCCGGTGCACTGCGGCCATCTCGATGTCGCGCACGCCGCCCGCCTGGCCCTCTCACTCGACGTCGTCTGGCTCGTCCCCGCGAGGATCCCGCCACACAGGACGCGTCCGTATGCGTCGCCGGCCCATCGTTTTGCCATGGTGGCCGAGGCGGTGGCCGATCAGGAGGGCCTGCTCGCATCCGACGTGGAGATGCAGACGGAGGGGCCGTCGTACACCTTCGCGACCCTCGACCGGCTGGCAGCACAAGGCGTGTCTGGGGAATCGCTCTTCCTCATTCTCGGCGCCGACGCGTTCAGTGACCTCCCGACCTGGAAGGCGTATCCCGAAATTCTCGACCGCTGCCATTTCGTCGTGCTCTCACGTCCGGGCATTCCCGCACGGGCGGTCCGGGCAGCCGTTCCGGCGCTGGCGGATCGCATGCGAGATACGCCGTGCGAGGTGCCCCGTGCTCCGAGTATCTTTCTGGTAGACGCCCCGACGACGGCGGTGTCGTCGACGGGCGTGCGAGAGGCTGTGATCGCCGGGGACGGCCTTGAGGGGCTGGTGCCGGCCCCTGTCGCCCGGCATATTGGGAAATACGGGTTGTACGGACGTTCGAGCTCCGAAGTCAGCACATCGAACCAAGCGACGACCCGATCAGTCGGCTGAAGGTCTCGACAAGGACACGCATGAAGAAAGCCGTTCGCCGTTCCCGCAAGAAGCCCGCCAGCACCGCCGCGCTTTCCACCGAGTTGGCGCTCGTCGTGGGCGCGGCTGCCGACAAAAAATCCCTCGATCTCATCGTCCTCGACCTGCGGAAGGGATTGGCGTTCACGGACTTCTTCGTCATCTGCACGGGGGCGAACACGCGCCAGGTGCAGGCGATTGCTGATGGCATTCAGGAAGCGCTGCGCAAACATGGCACGAAGCCGGCGCTCATCGAGGGCGTGCAGCGCGGTGAGTGGATTCTGATCGACTACTTCGACTTCGTGGTGCACATCTTCACGCCGGCCACGCGTGAGTTCTACAGCCTCGAAAAACTGTGGGGCGACGCCGAGCGCATTGAAATTCCTGCGTGACGTGCTCGCGGAAGATCGCAGAATCTGCGATCTTCTGACGGCGTTTGGCGAATTCCCTGGCCAATTTGCGCGGCGTTCCGTTTGCAGTGACGTGGTCCGTATCACGTCATGCTGGCTGCTGCTGCCAACGTCCTTGTCCGTGCCCTCCTTTCACCGGTTTGCGCCGCGTGTCGCGCGCGCCTCGAACGGCCGCTCGACGGGCCCGTCTGTGGCGCGTGCTGGCGCTCAATCCGCCGGCTGACGCCACCGTGGTGTGACTGGTGTGGTGACGCCCTTCCGGCCGGGCCGCGGCTCGTGCCGCTCTGCGCACGCTGCCTGCAGGCGCCGCCCAGCTTCGACGTGGCGCGCAGCGCGGCGCTCTACGATGGTTCGGTCCGCGACCTGATTCACGCCTTCAAATACGAGCGACGGCGCATCCTGGCGGCTCCGCTGGCGCGGCTGCTCCTCCACGCTGGCGGCGGGATTCTTTCAGACGTGGACGCGGTCGTCCCCGTGCCGTTGCACCCATGGCGCTCCCTGCATCGAGGATTCAATCAGGCGGACGATCTCGCCCAGCATCTCAAGCGGCCTGTCTGGCGCGTCCTTCGCCGCACGCGCCACGGCCCGCCCCAGTCCACGCTCTCTGCTGCGCACCGCGAGGCGGCCATCGACGACGCCTTCACGACCCGTCTCTGGTCCTCCATCTCGGCGTTCCACGGCGCCACCCATCAGCTCCGCGGCGCCACCCTCGTTCTCGTAGACGATGTGATGACGACGGGGGCGACGGTGGAGGGGTGCAGTCGTGCGCTGCTGGAGGCTGGAGCGAGGGCGGTCAGGGTGTTGACGGTGGCGCGAGCCGTGGCAGCACAGCCTTCGCCACGGCCGCCGCCACGGCATCTTTCGACTGTTCCGCGTCGATGAGGATCCAATCGGGTTGCGCGGCCTGTCGCCGGTAGCTCTCGCGCACGCGTGCCAGCATCGTGAGATCGCGCTCGTAGCGGTCCCGGCCGGTCTGCTTCCGTGCGACGGCGGTTTCGGGAGCGATGTCGAGCAGGACGGTAATCGAGGCTCGCGGCAGGTGGCGTTGGATCAAGTCGAGCCACTCAGGATCGAGATCCTGCGCCTCGCCGTACGCGATGCTCGACGCCCGATACCGGTCGCACACGATGACGTCTCCGGCTTGGAGCCAGCTTTCGATGCGGCGCCTGTACTCGAAGCGATTCGCGACGTAGAGGAGCTGCATGACATCCGCTCCGTACTCGCGTTCGCCGGCGAGTGCCTGGCGGATTTCCGTGCCGATCGACGTTTCGTAATCCGGAAAGGACAGGGCGCGAACGACGCGGCTGTCCTGCTGGATGCGGGCGCGCAACTGGCGCGCCTGTGTTTCTTTACCGCTCTGGTCGAGGCCTTCGAACGCGATGAGCATCAGAGATCCCACTGCAGGATGTCGTCGACGGTCTGTCTCCGTCGGATCAAGCGCGGCGCGCCGCTTTCCACCAGAACCTCGGCCGCCATCGGCCGTCGATTGTAGTTGGACGCCATGACGGCACCATAGGCACCCGTGTCTCGGACGACCATCAAATCGCCCACCTCGACGGGCGCGACGGTCCGGCCGACGCCCAAGGTGTCTGTCGTCTCGCACACGGGTCCGACAATATCGGCGAGGATGGGCTCGCCGGGACGTGGGGTGACAGGCTCGATACGATGGAACGCGCCGTAGAGCGCGGGTCGCATCAGATCGGTCATGCCCGCATCGACGATGACGAACCACTTGCCATCGGGTCGGCGTTTCAGATCGACGACCTCGGTCACGATGGCCCCGGCGGGTCCGACCAGCCATCGGCCTGGTTCGAGCAGCAGCGTCAGGCCGGTGGAACGGACGATGGGCATGAGGGCGGCGGCGTAGGCATCGGGGGAGAGGACGGGTTGGCTGTCCTGGTATTCGATCCCGAGGCCACCGCCAACGTCCAGGTGTTCCAGGGGGATGCCGTTGGCCATCAGCTGGCGTGCGAGGTCGGCCACGACGGCCGCGCCCTTGGCGAGGGGTTCGGCCGAGGTGATTTGGGATCCGATGTGCACGTGAAGGCCAACCACCTTCAAACTCGCTTTCGATGCCATCGCCATCACCATGTTCGGGGCATCGTCCAAGGACACGCCGAATTTGGTGATGCGGGACCCGGTTGAGATGTGGGGATGGGAGCCCGCGTCCACATCCGGGTTGATGCGGAGGGCGACGCGAGCCTGACGTCCCTGGGCCTGGGCAATGGCGGCGATGCGATCGACTTCGCCGAGGGACTCGGCATTGATCGCCGCGAGATCCAGGGCGACGGCGCGCTCGAGCTCTGCGTGCGTCTTTCCGACGCCCGTGAAGACGACTTCGGCGGGCGAAAATCCGGCGCGGAGTGCCACTTCCAGTTCACCGCCCGAGTTGGCGTCGCCTGCGGCACCGAGCTGGCGCATGTGTCTGACGACGGCCAGGGTGGCGTTGGCTTTGATGGCGTAGTGCACGCGGTGTCGGATGTCGCTGAAGGCCGCGTCGTACGCACGATAGCGCTCGGTGAGGAGCGCTGCGCTGTACACGTGTGTTGGCGTGCCGAAGGTGTGGGCGATGCCTGAAAGGGGCGTGCCGTCGCAGGTCCACTCGTTCTGGAGGCGAAGGAATCCGGTCACAGAGCTGGAGATTGTACTCCGTTGGCCGCGGCGGGTGTGTGGTGCGGTTTTGCTATGATGCCCGGACGCCTCAGAGCCGTCTGATGTCCCCTGAGCCTTCTCCAGCGCCAGTCTCGGTCAATGAGCTCGTCGAGCGTTGTCTCGAGGGGGATCAGGCGGCGTGGGAGCAGATTGTCCGCATGCACTGGCGCAAGGTGTTCAACCTTGCGTACAAGTTCGTCGGCCGGCACGACGAGGCCGAGGATCTCACGCAGGACATCTTCCTGCGCATCTTCAAGGCGCTCCACACGTTCGATCGTCGCGCCAACTTCCAGACCTGGCTCATCAGCATCAGCCGGAATCTGTGCATCGATCACTATCGCAGTCTGCGGAAGGAGCGCGAGACGATGGCGCGCGACGTGGATGCCGGGGAGCTCTCGCCCGCGTCGCCGGATCGGGGCCCCGACCGCCAGCTCGAGCAGCTCGACCTGAAGGCCCTCGTGCGTCAGGCGCTGGCCGAGCTGCCGCCGGCGTTGCGTGAGGCGGTGGTGTTGCGCGATCTGCAGGAATTTTCCTATTTGGAGATTGCCGAACGGCTGCACCTGCCGGAAGGCACGGTGAAGTCGAGAATCAATCGCGGACGACTGGAACTGGCGCGTCAGATCACGCGTCTGCAAGAGATGCGGCCGGTGCCGAAGCCGGCCACGCCCGGAGGATTGGAATGAATGTGACGACGTCTCACAGTGGCGGGGTGGCCATCCTCGAGGTGCACGAAGCCCGTCTGACCTATCCGATCCTGCCGGATTTCGCGACGGCGGCCACGGCGCTGATTGCGCAGGGGGAAAAGCGCATCGTGGTCGATCTCGGGGCCGTCGGCTACGTCGACAGCGCGACGATTGGGTGTCTCATGGACCTCTATCGTCAGGCGTCGGCGGCGGGCGGGGTGTTGAAACTGGCCCACGTGCAGAAGCGCGTGGAGACGATGCTCACGATGACCGGTGCGCACAACTTCCTCGAGTTCTACGCCGACCGCGCGTCGGCGCTCGCAAGTTTTGGAGCGTAGCCATGCGGACGATTACGACTTCCTCAGGCACGACGATTGACCTCGACGGCGACGTCCTGGCCGTGATCGAGGCCATCTCGCGCGATCTGGCCCGGCGCCAGGAACTCGATTACGGGTTCGAAGATGTCGATCGAGAGGTGCAGCACCTGATCGCGCAACTGACGGACGTCGAGCTGCGCACCTATCTGAGGGAGAGCCTCTTCATGAGCTTCAACCGGTTCGAGAACGACCGGATGGTGGCGCTCGTCCGGAAGGCGATTCGGACGACGGAAGAGTAGGGACCGGGGGGCCAAGGGGACCAGGGGACCGGGGGACCAGGGGACCGGGGGACCGGGGGACCGCGGGACCAAGGGGACCAGGGGGCCGGGGGGCCGGGGGGCGACGGGACGAGGGTCAGTTCGCGGGGACGCGCGCGCCGACCGCGACGGCGACACGATCGGTCGCGAGCCCGTCGGCAAATTCCCACGCGTCGGACTGGCGCAACAGTTCAGCCGCGAGGCTCGTGTGCAGGGAGTGCCCGCCGCGATGGACGACGAGGTGCCCCTGGATCGGGTGCCCGACCAGGGCAAGGTCGCCGATCACGTCGAGAATTTTGTGACGCACGAACTCGTCTTCGAAACGGAGCGGGTTCAAGACGCCGGTTTCGCCGAGGACGATGGCGTTCTCGAGTGAGCCGCCGAGCGCGAGGCCGCGTTGCCTCAGCATTTCGACTTCCTTGAGGAAGCCGAACGTGCGAGCCGGCGCGATCTCGTCCATGAACACCTGCTCATCGAGGTCCAGCGTCTTCTGCTGATGGCGGAGCATCGGGTGATCGAAGCTGATCGTGTAGCTGA
>JBDTNQ010000026.1:0-40007 GCA_039933635.1 Acidobacteriota bacterium | reverse complement strand
CACTTCGAGCCCAGGTAAGGTTCTTCGCGTTGCGTCGAATTGAACCACATGCTCCACCGCTTGTGCGGGCCCCCGTCAATTCCTTTGAGTTTCAGCCTTGCGACCGTACTCCCCAGGCGGAATGCTTAACGCGTTAACTTCGGCACGGCAGGGATCGATACCCGCCACACCAAGCATTCATCGTTTAGGGCCAGGACTACCGGGGTATCTAATCCCGTTTGCTCCCCTGGCTTTCGTTCCTCAGTGTCAGTTACAGTCCAGAATGCCGCCTTCGCCACCGGTGTTCCTCCAGATATCTACGCATTTCACCGCTACACCTGGAATTCCGCGTTCCTCTCCTGCACTCAAGCCATCCAGTATCAGACGCAGTTCCCCAGTTAAGCTGAGGGATTTCACGTCTGACTTAGTTGGCCACCTACGAACCCTTTACGCCCAGTAATTCCGAACAACGCTTGCCCCCCCCGTATTACCGCGGCTGCTGGCACGGAGTTAGCCGGGGCTGCTTCCCTCGATACTGTCAGGCTTTCAACGTATTAGGTCGAAAGCTGTTCATCTCGGTCGAAAGGAGTTTACGAACCGAAGTCCTTCATCCTCCACGCGGCGTTGCGTCGTCAGGCTTGCGCCCATTGCGAACAATTCCCTACTGCTGCCTCCCGTAGGAGTCTGGGCCGTGTCTCAGTCCCAGTGTGTCCGTCCGCCCTCTCAGGCCGGATACCGATCGTCGCCTTGGTGAGCCGTTACCCCACCAACTAGCTAATCGGACGTAGGCCCCTCTCCAAGCGCCAGGTCTTGCGATCCCCGGCTTTGATGTCCCTGTATCTAAACAGAGCATGTCATGCGGTATTAGCCCTCCTTTCGAAGGGTTATCCCCCACTCTGAGGTAGGTCGCCCACGCGTTACTCACCCGTTTGCCACGCTAACAACCCCTTGCGGGGTCTTCGCGTTCGACTTGCATGTATTAGGCACGCCGCCAGCGTTGATTCTGAGCCAGGATCAAACTCTCAAGTTAAATTTGCTGATCCCTCGACCACCCCTTGCGGGACGGGCTTGGGACACAACTGTTTAACCCAAGCGCCTGTTGAATTGGCTCTCGGATTCATCCCCGCTCGCGCGCCTTGCGGCGTCGCAGCGGGGCCGTTCAAGTATGCGGAGTTCGTCAGCGAAACCTTGCGGCCTCGCTCACGCTCCGCGCTGATACTCGACGGGCTGTGCTTGCACGTTCTATCTAGTTTTCAAAGAACCGGATTGCCCTTTCGGGCATCGACCCTGGCATGAAAATCGTCCAGAGGCGAACCTTCCAAATTTACGACGGGAGACCCGTCGATGTCAACTCTAAAATTCCTATTCGCCAGAAAATTGTCGCGAAGACAACGAACGACGACGAACCAGAGCGACATGCCGACCCTGTGGGCTTACCCGAGGGCCAGGCTGGAAGAGCAAGGCACAGCACAGACCCTCTCGAATCCGTATCGCCCTCGCAGAAGGTCAATCCTACGGGGGTACTCAGCTCCTGTCAACCCTCCGAATCAACCGCCAGAAACGACGCGCACGGCTCTCCGTCCAACCTCCAGCGTCAAGGGGAGCTGGCCCGACTGCACCCGCGTCTTCGCATCCGTGACACGGGCTCGATCGACCTTCACGCCGCCCTGCTGAATCTTGCGCGTCGCCTCACTCGAGGAAACCGCGAGGCCCGCCTCCGAGACAAGCTTCGCCAAGCCCATCCCAGCGTCGGGAATCGTGACCACAACCTCGGCCAGACTCTCCGCGGCCAGCTCCCCACGCGTAAAGCGCGCCTCGAACTGCTCCGCCGCTGCGATCGCATCCGGCGCCGAGTGAAAATCCGCCACAATCCGCTTCGCCAGGTCCACCTTCGCCTGCTTCGGATGGGTCGCACCCGCAGCCACCGCAGCGCGTAGCCGGTCCACCGCCTCCGCAGACTCGTCGGTGAGCAGCAGGTAGTACCGCCACATCAACTCATCGCTGATGGACATGAGCTTCCCGAACATGTCGGCCGGCGCCTCGGTCACCCCGATGTAGTTCCCCAGACTCTTGGACATCTTCTCGACCCCATCGGTGCCCTCCAGCAACGGCGTGGTCATCACGACCTGCGCCTCGAGGCCGTAGCCCGGCATGATGTCCCGGCCCACATTGAGATTGAACAGCTGGTCGGTCCCCCCCAGCTCCACGTCCGCCCGCAGAAACACCGAGTCATATGCCTGGGCGAGCGGGTACAGGAACTCGTGCACGGCGATCGGTTTCCCAGCCTCGAATCGCTGCTTGAAATCACGGCGTTCAAGCATCTGCGCCACGTTGTATCGCGCCGCCAAACGCACGAGCCCCTCGGCGCCGAGCGGCGTCAGCCACCGGGCATTGAAATCCACCGTCGTCTTGTCCGGATCGAGGATCCGGAAGACCTGCGCCTTGTACGTCTCCGCGTTCCGCGCGATCTCGTCCGTCGTCAAGGGTGGCCGGGTCTTCGAGCGGCCGGTCGGGTCTCCAATGAGACCAGTGAAGTCCCCAATCAGAAACACCACCCGGTGTCCCAAATCCTGAAAGTGCTTCATCTTCCGGAGCAGAACCGTGTGCCCCAGGTGCAGGTCCGGAGCCGTCGGATCGAATCCGACCTTCACCGTCAGCGGCTGGCGCGTCTGCTCCGCGCGCGCGAGCTTCGCTCGCAGCTCGGTGGCGCGGACCACATCAACACACCCTTTGGTGAGATAGGCGAACTGCTCCTCGATGGAGTTGGGCATGGCGCCCTGAGCTTACTTCACGAGGTCCGGGGCGCCGCAAACGACACGCGCCGTCCCTCGATCCGCCACGGTTCGTGCAGAATCCGCTGCACCGCAGCCGGGTAGATGACGTGCTCGACGTCGAGAATTCGCGCCGCCAGCGACGACACAGTGTCATCCTCGCGCACCGTGACGGCCACCTGCTGAACGATGGGACCAGCGTCGAGTTCCGGGGTGACGAAGTGCACGGTTGCGCCGCTGACCTTCACACCGTGCTCCAGGGCCAGACGCTGCGCGTCCACACCGGGAAACGCCGGCAGTAACGACGGATGGATGTTGAGCACGCGGTTCGGAAACGCCTCGCAGAACTCCCGACCGAGCAGACGCATGAAACCCGCCAGGCAAACGAGCTCGATACGGTGTAGCTGCAGCGCCTCGACGAGAGCTCGATCGAACGCGGCACGCTCCGGATAGTCATGCGGACTGATCACGATCGTCTCGACGCCGGCTTCGCGAGCGCGTGCCAGGCCCGCGGCGTTCGCCTTGTTCGAAACAACCAGCGCCAGCCTTGCCTTCAACGAGCCCCGCGCGACAGCATCGATCAGCGCCTGTAGATTCGAGCCGCGACCGGAAATCAGTACCGCGACACGTGGCAGCCGGTCATCACTCACAGCTCACACTCTCCTTCGTCGTCGGCTTCGCGCCAGCGACGGCATACCTCTTGCGAGCGTCAAACCGCCCACAGGAGGTCCCCATGCAGCCTACACAGCCCATCTGTTTCTTCCACGTGACGAGCGAGCGATCAGGATCCACTCACCGTTTCGCGCGCACCGCCGATTACCGCGCCTTCATCTCCACGCTCCGCACCGCACTGGCCCATCGCCCCGTTCGACTGCTGGCCTACGCCATTCTGCCAAACCGCTGGCATCTCGTCGTGGGTGCGGCGGACCCAACGACGACGCTGGAGCTGGTGGCGCGGGTAGCGCGGACCCAGTCCAACGGTTCGGCGCGAGCCGACTTCGTCGACGCGCACGTCGGCATGGAGCGGTTGCGGGACGCCCCGATGATCGTCACGCGATGCCGCGACGTCGAACGTGAAGCGCTTGGAATGGGTCTGGTGTCACGCGCACAGGATTGGCCCTGGTGCAGCACTGCGGAACGGTTCTTGATGCTGGATCGACTGCCGCTCGTCTCATCACCGTTCCTGGTCTCGAGGCTCTGGCTCGACTACCTCAACGACGCGGGCCGGCAGCCGCTGGTGCGCCACAGGCTTCTAGGTAACCTCGCCGAGGTGCCAGGCGGCCTCTCCAGCGGTCGCAAGCGCCGCCAGCAACGTGTCAGCCTGGCCCGGCGCGCACACGACAACCAGTCCAACCCCCATGTTGAAGGCACGGAACATCTCCGCCTCGGGCACGCCTCCGGCCTGCCCTAGCCACTGGAAGAGCGCGGGCACGGTCCAGCTGGCGCGGTCGAGGACGAAGCCCCGCCCGTCCGGCAGCGTGCGGGGCAGGTTGTCGGTGATGCCTCCGCCCGTGATGTGCGCCATACCCTTAATCAGTCCCTGGTCGAGCAGTGGCGAGATGACGGGCAGGTACGTGCGATGCGGACGAAGAAGGGCGCTCCCGACCGACTCCCCCAGCTCAGGGACCTGGCTGTCGACGGTCAGCCTCAGAACGTCGAACGCAATCTTGCGGGCCAGCGAGTAGCCGTTCGTATGGAGACCTGACGATGTCAGGGCGATCAGGCGATCACCCGCGACGATGGCTGAGCCATCGATGACCCTCGCGCGTGACACGAGGCCCACGATGAAGCCGGCGACGTCGTATTCACCCTGGGCGTAGAAGCCCGGCATCTCTGCAGTTTCGCCACCGAGGAGGGCGCACTGATTGTCGCGACACGCCCGGGCGATGCCGCTCACGATCTGCTCAGCCACCTCGGGCGCCAGACGGCCCGTGGCGAGGTAGTCCAGGAAGAACAACGGTCGCGCGCCCTGCACGAGGATGTCGTTCACGCAGTGGTTCACGAGATCGACGCCAATGGTGTCGTGGATCCCGGCCATGAATGCAACCTTGAGCTTCGTTCCGACGCCGTCCGCGCTCGCGACGAGCACCGGGTCCGACACCGCGCCGCCGAGCGCGAACAAGCCGCCAAATGATCCGACCCCCGACAGCACAGCGGGCGTGTAGGTGCTTCGCGCGAGCAACTTGATGCGTCGCACCGTGTCATTTCCAGCGTCGATATCGACGCCTGATTGGCGATAGTCCACTCCAGCCACTCGTCAGTACTCCAGTTCCGTCAGCACGCGCTCGGCGAGACGTCGTCTCGCGTCGCCGGCGGGCGCCGCCAGCATCTTGCGGACTTCGAACGCGAAGCGCTCTTCCTCGAAGTCCTCGGAGAGCATGTCGAAGGCGTCACGCAGAAGCTCCAGCGCCGGCGCCGCGTCCGGGCGCGCGGCCAGGACCGTCATCACGACCTCGGCGCGGCGCAAGGCGACCAGGCCGACGCCGAGGGCGATCGGACCGCGCGCGGATTCCTTGACGCGGACGCCGATGTCGAACAGCGCGGCCATGGCTTTCTCGTTACCGGACGAGGCGAGCACCGCGAGGCCGTGGACGGCGCCGCGCAGCAGGGCTTCGTAGCCCGGGTTGCTGGCCGCAAAGTCCAGCGTCGACGTGAGGTAGGCCAGCCGCGCGTCGCAATCGATCCCCTGCAGGCACAGCGCGGCGGACACCGTCGGCTGCATTTCACGCGCGACGCGCTCCTGCAACCGCGCCAGCAACGCCCGGCTCGATGCATCCCCGATCCGCCCGAGGGCCGTGATCGCATCGTCCTGTAACGGTCCGTCGAGCTCGGCCACGGCGGTGATAGGTGCCAGCGCGTAGCCGCCCTCGTAGTCGCCGAGGGCCTCGATGACCGCACCGCGGTAGATGTCTTCGCCGCGGGTCACGAGCGGCGTGAGCGCCTCACGGACGCGGGGGTCGGCGCCGGAAGCGGCGAGGGCGCGCGTCAGCGATGGCCGCGTGAACTCGGATTGCTCGCTCGACAGGGCGGCGAGCAGCTTGGGCAGCACGTCGGGCTGTGGATGGTGCTCGAACCACTGGTAGGCGACAGCCCGGACGCGGTCGTTGCGGGTCGACAGCGCCTGCGCAGCGGTCGTAGCGGCGGCCTGGCCGTCAATCGACGTCAACAGGACCAGCGCCCGGAACTGCACGTACTCGTCCGTGCTGTTCTGCACCGCGTTCTGCAGGATAGGCACGGTGAGCGCGGCCGGCGCGCGCCGGACCACGCGAGCGGCATTGGTGCGTGTCGGGAAGTCGAAGGAGCCGAGTTGGACGACCGCTGTGCGCACGGCCGTGGCGTCGGCGCCCTGTGACGCCTGCGTCGAAACCATTGTGAGCAGAGCGAGCAGCACCGCGACCATGAATTTGCCCTATTCAGTGAGCTTCAGGGCGAGCTGGAGGTAGGCCGCCTCGTTGTTTGGAAACGCGACGGGATAGCGGCCGGTGTAGCACGACGTGCAGTACGCGCCGCGGGTTGGCCCGACTGACGTGAGCAGCCCCTCCACGGTGAGATAGCCAACGGAGTCGGCGCCGATGTAGCGGCGAATCTCCTCGAGCGTATGCGTCGCCGCGATCAATTCGGATCGGCGCGGCGTATCGACGCCGTAGAAGCACGGCGAAATCGTCGGCGGACAACTGATGCGCATGTGCACTTCGGTCGCGCCCGCGGCTCGGACCATTTTGACGATCTTGCGGCTGGTCGTACCGCGCACGATCGAATCGTCGACGAGCACCACGCGCTGGCCCGTGAGGATGCTCCGGACCGGATTCAGTTTCACGCGCACGCCGAAATGCCGCACTTTCTGATGAGGCTCGATGAACGTCCGCCCCACGTAGTGATTGCGGATGAGCCCCATCTTCAGCGGCAGTCCGGACTCCTCGGCAAATCCGGTCGCCGCGCAAACGCCCGAGTCCGGAATCGGCACGACGACGTCGGCGACGGCGGGCTGCTCCCGCGCCAGGCGGCGGCCGAACTCCGTGCGCACTTCGTTCACGCTCTGTCCGAACACGTAAGAGTCCGGTCTCGCGAAGTAGACGTGCTCGAAGATGCAGTGCGCCGACGGCGCCGGCGGAAACGGACGCAGCGACTTTGGGCCGTCGGGGCCGATCACCAGCATCTCGCCCGGCTCGACGTCGCGAATCCACGTCGCGTCGATCAAGTCCAGCGCGCACGTCTCCGATGACACGACGTAGGCGTCGCCGAGCTTGCCGAGCGTCAGTGGACGGAATCCGTGCGGATCACGGACGGCAATCATCCGATCCTTCGTGAGCAACACGAGCGAGAACGCGCCCTGCGCCTGGGAAACGGCTTCGATCAACGCGTCTTCGATGGTGGCGGCCTTCGATCGGGCGTAGAGATGCAGCAGCACCTCCGTGTCGCTCGTCGTCTGGAAGATCGACCCTTGTGAGACGAGCCGATCGCGCAGCTCCTGCGCATTGACGAGATTGCCGTTGTGCGCGATGGCAATCGAGCCGTGTGCGCACTCGATGAGAATCGGCTGCGCGTTGTTGATCCCGCTGGCCCCCGCCGTGGAATAGCGGACGTGGCCAATCGCGCTCGGCCCGGCCAGGCGCTCGAACGTCGCTTCCGCGAAGTTGTCCGCGACGTAGCCCATGGCCTTGTGCAGCTGCAGGTGCTCGCCATCGGAGGCGGCAATGCCGACGCTTTCCTGGCCGCGATGCTGCAGCGCATACAGCCCGAGATACGTGAGGTTGGCGGCCTCCGTGTGGCCGAACACCCCGAACACGCCGCACTCTTCTCGGAACTTGTCCATGTTCGGGTCAGAGGCTCCCGGCCCCATCAGACGTTTCGACCGCGGCGTGGGCTGGAACGTGTCATCGAGCACCTCAAGGGCCTTCCGCACAGCGGAGGGACACGACCCAATCCATCGACCCTAAGTTATTCGCTGTATTGGGCTTAGAACTGGGCGCCAAGACAGCGATTTTAGCATGACGGCTTCGGCCGAGCCATCGGCTCAGCCGACCCACACCCGCGCGTTGCGAAACAGACGCATCCAGCCGCCGTCCTCGCTCCACTCGTCGGGCCTCCAGGAATTCTGCACGCACCGGAACACGCGTTCCGGATGCGGCATGGTGAGCGTCACGCGGCCATCCTCCGAACAGACGGCCGCGATGGCGCGCGGCGACCCGTTGGGATTGGCCGGGAAGGTCTGCGTGACACGGCCGCGTGTGTCGACGAACCGAAGCGCCACGCCGCCGCCGGATTCCAGCCGGCCGGGCGCATCCTCGCTTCGGAACTGGGCCTGGCCTTCGCCGTGCGCCACGACGATCGGCAGCTGCGAGCCCTCCATCCCCGCGAGAAGCACGGACGAGCTCTTCTCGACGCGCACGAGGGCGACCCGTGCCTCGTACTGTTCCGAGACGTTGCGCACAAACCGCGGCCAATGGGAGGCACCCGGGATGATTTCGTGCAGGTTCGACAGCATCTGGCAGCCGTTGCAGATGCCGAGCGCGAACGTATCCGGCCGCGCGAAGAACGCGGCGAACCGATCACGCGCGCGTGTGTTGAACAGCACGGTCTTGGCCCAGCCCTCCCCGGCGCCCAGCACATCGCCATAGGAGAATCCGCCGCACGCGGCCAGGCCCTTGAACGCGGTGAGGTCGACGCGTCCGGTGAGCACGTCGCTCATGTGTACGTCGAAGGCATCAAACCCCGCGCGGGTGAACGCGGCGGCCATTTCGTACTGTCCGTTGACGCCCTGCTCGCGGAGGACGGCGATGCGCGGCCTGACGCCCGTCGCGATGAACGGCGCCGCGACGTCATCGTCCGTCCGGTAGGTGGCCGACGCGGATAGGCCGGGCGCGTCCTCGTCGAGCAGCCCGTCGTACTCCTGACGCGCACACTCGGGATTGTCGCGCAGACTCTGCATGGTGTAGCTGAGCTCGGCCCATGCGCGGTGCAGATCGGTTCGCGATGCCCGATAGATCTCGGCGCCAGCGCGCGAAATGCGAATCGCCGTGCCGGGAACCGCCCGGCCAATGACGTGCGCGACGTCGCCCAGTCCTGCGTCCTGCAACCGCTGGACGACCGCGGTAACGTCCGACGTGCGCACCTGAATGACGGCGCCCAGTTCTTCGTTGAACAGGGCAGCGAGCGGATCGGCGCCGAGCGCGCCGATCTCGATCTCGAGTCCGGCATGACCCGCAAACGCCATCTCGGCGAGGGTGGCGAACAGCCCGCCGTCCGATCGATCGTGATACGCGAGGAGCAATCCGCCCGCGAGACACGCTTGGATCACATCGAAGAACGCCGTCAGACGCTGCGGATCGTCGAGATCGGGGACCGCGTCGCCGACCTGATTCCACGCGAGCGCCAACGCCGAGGCACCCAGACGATTCCTGCCAGCGCCGAGATCAATCGCGATCAGGCGGGCGTCGAGCTCCGGCCGCACCTGCGGCGTCACAGCCAGACGGACGTCGGCCACCGGCGCGAATGCAGAGACGATCAGCGAGAGCGGCGCGGTGACGGATCGTTCATGGTCTCCCGCGCCCTCCGCGGTCCACCGTGTGTGCATCGACATCGAGTCCTTGCCCACCGGAATGACGATGCCGAGGGCCGGGCAGAGATCCATCGCGACCGCGCGGACCGTATCGAAGAGCGCCTGGTCTTCGCCCGGGTGTCCGGCCGCGGCCATCCAATTGGCGGACAGCTTGATGTCCTGGAGTTTTTCGACACGGGCGCTGGCGATGTTCGTGATGGCCTCGGCGACGGCCATACGGCCCGACGCGGGCGCATCGACGAGCGCGAGCGGCGTGCGCTCGCCGATCGCCATCGCTTCTCCTTCGTAGCCGTCATAGCTGGCCAGCGTGATGCCGGCGTCGGCCACGGGCACCTGCCAGGGCCCGACCATCTGATCGCGGCTGACCAGCCCGGTCACGCTTCGATCGCCGATCGTGACGAGAAATCCCTTGCCGGCGACGGCCGGCACTCGGAGGACGCGGCTCGCGGCCTCGGCGATGGTGACGCCAGCCAGCGCCAAAGGCAGGTGCGCGCTCGCAACGCGATCGAACGCGCGACGCATTTTCGGCGGTTTGCCGAACAGCACGGACAACGGCAGGTCCACGGGTGTGCCGGTCAGATGATCGTCGTCCACCTGCAGGTGTGGCTCCGCCAGCGCGTCGCCCACAACCGCGAACGGACACCGCTCGCGCGCGCAGATCGCCGTGAACTCCTCGAGGTCGTCCGGCGCGATGGCCAGCACGTAGCGCTCCTGGGCTTCGTTGCACCAGATCTCGAGCGGCGACAGCGCCGAGTCCGCGCTCGGGATGCGGCGAAGCGCGATCCGCCCTCCACGGCCGCCGTCCTTGATGAGCTCGGGCAGCGCGTTGGACAACCCGCCGGCGCCGACGTCGTGGATGAACCGAATCGGATTGCGGGCGCCGAGCTGCCAGCAACGGTCGATCACTTCCTGGCAGCGATGCTCCATCTCGGCGTTGTCCCGCTGGACCGACGCGAAGTCCAGTTCGGCGTCGCTCGCGCCGGACGTCATCGATGACGCCGCGCCGCCGCCGAGGCCGATGAGCATGGCGGGACCGCCGAGGACGACGAGGAGCGATCCAACGGGGATATCGCGCTTTCTGACGTGCGCCTCGCGCACCGTGCCGAGACCGCCGGCGAGCATGATGGGCTTGTGGTAACCGCGCACGCGGCCGCGATCGAACTGCTCGAGGGTCCGGAAGTACCCGCAGATGGCCGGACGGCCGAACTCGTTGTTGAACGCGGCCGCGCCGATCGGGCCGTCGATCATGATCTGGAATGGGGACACGATCCGGCGCGGCCTGCCGACGTCTTCGTGCTCCCATGGCTGCACGAGACCGGGCACGCGGAGGTGCGAAACGCTGAACCCGACCAGCCCGGCCTTCGGCCGCGCTCCACAGCCGACGGCGCCCTCGTCTCGGATCTCGCCACCCGATCCCGTCGACGCGCCGGAATACGGGGCGATCGCGGTCGGGTGGTTGTGCGTTTCGACCTTGATCATGATGTGCGCCGGCTCATCATGTGCGGCGAACCGTGCGGTGTCCGGTTCCGGAAAGAAGCGGCGCACGCGCGGACCCCGAATCACCGCCGCGTTGTCGGCATACGCGCTGAGGACGTCCGCCGTGGCGCCGCGCTCATACGTGTGGCGAATCATGCCGAACAGACTGCGCGGCGTCTCCACTCCATCAACCGTCCACGTCGCATTGAAGATCTTGTGGCGGCAGTGCTCGCTGTTCGCCTGCGCGAACATCATGAGCTCGACATCCGTGGGATTGCGGCCGAGCGTGCTGAACGCGTCGCACAGATAGTCGACCTCGTCCGGCGCCAACGCAAAGCCCTGCGTCGTATTCGCGCGCTCCAGTTCGGCGTGTCCGCCCCCGATCACGTCGATTGTCAGGAGCGGCCGCGGCTCGCCCTGCTCGAACAACGTGGCCGCGTCGTCCAGATGCGCGAGCACGCTCTCGACCATGCGGTCGTGGAGGACGGCGCCGGCGTCGGCGCGGTCGTCGACCGCAAGCGGGAGGCCGGCGTCGACGTAGTACGCGATACCGCGCTCGACGCGCCGCACCGCCGTCAGCCCCGCATTGTGAGCGATGTCCGAGGCTTTGCTGGACCAGGGAGACACGGTGCCCGAACGCGGCACGACCAGCAGGAGGTCGCCGCGCTCGGAGACCGCCGCGCGGCGCGGGCCGTACTCGAGCAGGCGATCGAGCACCGACCGTTCGCCCATGCTCAGTGGCCGCTCGAGATCGACGAAATGGATGAACCGCGCGCTGATCGAGCGGATCTGACTGGAAACCGACGTCCGAAGCGTGGCGAGCAGCCGTTCGAGGCGAAACGGGGAAAACGCCGCGGCACCCGGCAGGATCAGCATGCGGTCTGTTATCGGGCGACCTCGGCGACGCGCGGCGCCGGGGTCCCGGCTGGCGGCCTTCCCGTGAACACACGATTGAAAATCGCATCGACGTTGCGCAATTGCGCGTTCAGGTCGAACGCCTCGTCGAGGACGACCTGCGGCAGCACGCCCGTGATGTCCGGGTCGGCCTCGAGCAGGCTCTTGAAGTCACGCTGTTCGTGGAACGAGCGCATCGCGTTGCGCTGGACCCACTCGTACGCCTGCTCGCGGGAGACGCCCCGACGGGCGAGTTCCAGCAGCACATTGCCGGAGAACACCACGCCCCGCGATCGGCGAAGATTCTCCATCATGCGCTCCGGGTAGACCACCATCCCGGCGACGATGCGCGTGAAGCGACGCAGCATGTGATCGAGCGCGATGAAGCTATCGGGCAGAATCACACGTTCGACCGACGAATGCGAGATGTCGCGCTCATGCCACAGCGCCACGTTCTCGAGTGCGGCCATCGCGTTGGCTCGAATCAGTCGGGCGAGACCAACGATCTGCTCACACCCGATCGGGTTGCGCTTGTGCGGCATCGCCGAGGAGCCTTTCTGTCCGCGTGCGAATGGCTCCTCGATCTCGCCGATTTCCGTCTTCTGCAACCCACGGATTTCGAGCGCGAACTTCTCGAGGGACGCCGCCAGAATGGCCAGGGCGGTCAGCAACTCGGCGTGGCGATCACGCTGAATCACCTGCGACGAGACGGGCGCGGCCGTGAGACCGAGGCGCCCGCACACCGCCTCTTCAATCGATGGATCGAGGTGCGCAAACATCCCGACGGCGCCTGAGATCTTGCCCACCGATACGGTCTCGCGGGCCCGTTCCACGCGGACCCGATTCCGCTGCAGCTCGGCATGCCACAAGGCCAGTTTCACACCGAGCGTCATGGGCTCGGCGTGCACGCCGTGGGTCCGACCAATCATTGGCGTCCGCCGGTGCTCCTGAGCCCGCGCCGCCACGGCGTCGAGCGCGGCGTCGACGTCCGTGAGAATCAGATCGCACGCCTGGCGCATCTGCAGGGCCAGCGCGGTGTCGAGCACGTCAGACGACGTGAGACCGAAGTGCAGCCACCGCGCAGATTCCCCCGCCTTCTCGGCCACCGCCGTCGTGAACGCGATCACGTCGTGCTGGGTCGTCCGCTCAATTTCTTCGATGCGGGCGATGTCGAAGGCCGCATGACTACGCAAGGCACGCGCGTCGGCCTCGGGTACGACACCCGCCGCAGCCAGGGCGTCCGTCGCGGCCAGCTCCACTTCGAGCCAGGCCTCGTATCGGCGGGCCTCGCTCCAGACGGCGCCCATTTCCTTCTGCGTGTAGCGCGGAATCATGGCACTCAGACTCGCAAGCTGGCGGTCGACAACTTGGCGGCCATCGCCGGGCCCACCACCGTCGCCACGGACGCACCATCGCGGAACAGATCGACGGCCACGCGGAGCACGTCCTCCGCCGACACGCCTTCGATACTGGCCAGCAACTGATCGAGCGTGTACTGACGGCCGAAGAACAGCTCCTGCCGCGCCAGCTGCGACATGCGGCTCGAGGTGTTCTCGAGGCTCAACATCAGACTGCCCTTGAGGTGATCCTTCGCTCGCCGCAATTCCTCGGCCGGTACCGCATTCGCCCGCAGTTCGGCGAGCTCCTTCAGGGTGAGGTCCACGACCTCCGACACGCGCTCGACGGCGCAACCCGCGTAAATCGTCAGCGCGCCCGCATCGCTGTATGTCATCAGGCTGCTCCAGACCGCGTATGCCAGCCCGCGTTCCTCGCGAATATGCTGGAACAGCCGCGAGCTCATCGACCCGCCGAGGATCGTGTTCAGCACATAGAGTGCGTGCCGATCCTCATGCGCCTGCGGATACGCCTCGGTGCCTATGCAGATATGACTCTGCTCGATATCCTTCTCGCGAACCACGACGCCCGGCGTCACGGCAGGCGGGGTGCTGGCGGCCGGAACGGCCCGGGTCGGCAGCTTGCCGAACGCCTGCTCGACCAGCGCACGCAAGGCCGCGTGCTCCAGGTTCCCCGCCGCCGCAACGACGAGGTGCGGCGCGAGATAGGTCTGTTCGAAGTACGAGCGCAGGCCGGCGGACGTAAACGAATTGACGGTGTCCGGCGTGCCGAGAATGGGGCGTCCGAGTGGATGCCGCGCCCAGAACTGCTGGGTGAACTCCTCGTGGACGAGATCGTCCGGCGCATCCTCGACCATCTTGATCTCTTCGAGGATGACCCCCTGCTCGCGCTGAATCTCCGCGGGCGCGAGCGCCGGGTGCATCACCATGTCGCTCAGCAGATCAATCGCCAGCGGCACGTGCTCGTCGAGGACCTTGATGTAGTAGCCCGCGTATTCCTTGGCCGTGAAGGCGTCGAGCTGCCCGCCAATCGAATCGATCGTCTGGGCGATCACCTGGGCCGAACGCGTGAACGTCCCCTTGAAGAGCATGTGCTCGACGAAGTGCGCGACGCCGCTTTCGGCGTCGGACTCATGACGCGATCCGCGCTTGAGCCACACGCCGACGCTCACCGAGCGCACGTGCGGCATGGATTCGGTGATCAGCCGCAGTCCGGAGGGTAACGTCTCGGCGACAACCACGTCAGGCCCCGTCGGCACGCCGCCCGCATTCGCGCGGGTAGACATCCCGTAAGTTGTTCGGTATGTTGACTTTAACAGCGACGTTCAAGAGGAGGATGATACCATGGAGCCGCCTCGCATTTCCACCGGTGCAGCGCCCGCGCGCGCATGAGATCGCCCATGAACCTCGCCGAACTCGAACGCCACGAAATCGCCACGGCCTTCGAAGCCCTTGATGTACCGGCCTTTCACGGCCGTCAGGTCTTCACGTGGATCCACGCACGGGGCGTCACGGATTTTTCTCGCATGACCGATTTGGCCCGTCCGCTCCGCGATCGGCTGGCCACCGCGTTCACCATCGACACCCCCACCCTGGAATCCCAGCAGACATCGTCGGACGGCACGGCCAAATTCCTGCTGCGGCTGCAGGACGGCCGTCACATCGAGTCGGTGTTCATCCCGGACACGCCGTCACAGACATTCTGCGTGTCCACGCAGGTGGGCTGCGCCATGGCGTGCGCCTTCTGCCTCACGGGCAAGATGGGCCTCGTCCGTCACCTCTCTGCGGGAGAAATCGCAGGACAGGTTCGGATCCTCGCTGAACACACCGGCCTTGCCGGCACCGCGTTCAACATCGTGCTCATGGGCATGGGGGAACCGCTGCACAACTACGACGCCACGATGAAGGCACTGCGGATACTGGCCGACGACAAGGGACTGGCGGTGCCCCCCCGACGGGTGACGCTCTCGACGGTCGGCCTCGTGCCGGCGATCGAGCGGCTTGCGGGTGAGGCGTTGATGCCGAATCTCGCCATCTCGCTGCACGCCACGACCGATACCAGCCGCGACGCACTCGTGCCGCTGAACAAGCGCTACGACCTCGACGCGCTCATCGAGGCGTGCCGGCGCTTTCCCGTCGCGCGCCGCAACCGCATCACGTTCGAGTACGTGATGCTCGCCGACGTCAACGACACCGCCGACGACGCCCGTCGGCTCGTGCGGCTGCTGAACGGATTGCGCGCCAAGGTCAACCTGCTACCCCTCAACGAAGCGCCAGGCATCCCGTTTACGCGGCCCAGCGACGAACGCGTGAATGCGTTCGCGGCGATTCTCGCTGAACGCGGCCTCACCGTCTCGGTGCGCAGGAGCCGGGGCCGCGACATCCGCGCGGCGTGCGGACAGTTGCTGGTGGAAGGTATGAGCGCTTCGCCCGGGCAGAAGTTGGCCACGAAGCTCGCGGCTGCGACACGTCATCTCGACACGTGAGCGCTCCTAGCTTTTGCCGTGGTCGACCCTTGCCATCTCGAGTCGCCGTGCCGCCGCTTCCACTTTTTCCTCGAGCTGCTGCTTATATACCGTGAGCCGCTTGGCGAGCGCCTCGTCACCAAGCGCCAGCATCTGAACCGCAAGGACCCCGGCATTCGTCGCGCCGGGCTTCCCGATAGCCACGGTCGCGACGGGGACGCCCGGGGGCATTTGCACCGTCGAGAGCAGCGCATCCATCCCCTTGAGCGCCGACGAGTCGATGGGCACGCCGATGACCGGCTGGCTCGTGTGGGCCGCGACGACGCCGGCGAGGTGCGCGGCGGCACCGGCGCCCACGATGAACACGCGGACGCCTTTGCCGGGCGCTTCGCGCATCAGCCGCATGACTCGCGCCGGTGATCGATGCGCGGACGCAACGGTCATCTCCCAGCTGACGCCAAGCTCAGTCAGCACCTCGCCCGCCGCGGCCATGATCGGCGCGTCGGAATCGGACCCCATCAAAATCAGTACTTGCGACACGTAAAACTCCTTGGGACAGGCGCCGTGCAGCCCGAAGATCACCTGCGGGGCACGACCGCTTCTTCGACGAGGGCCTTGCGCCCGATATCGCGCCGGAACTGCATCCCCTCGAATTCAATTTCCGTGACAGCGCGATAGGCGGTCGCCATCGCGTCCGCGTACGTGGGGCCGCGTCCGACAACGGTCAGGACCCGGCCGCCAGCGGTCACGATTTCACCGGCCGCTGCGGCGGTGCCGGCGTGAAAGACGAGCGCCTGCGGCACGGCTGCGGCGCGATCGAGTCCTGCGATCACCCGGCCGGACTCGGCACTGGCCGGGTATCCGCGCGACGCGAGCACCACACCGACGTACTTCTCCGCGGCCGGCCGGACGGGCACCACCGAATCGAGTCGTCCTTCGGCCGCCGCGAGCAGCGTTTGAGCGAACGGTCCCTCGAGGCCTGGCAACACGACCTGCGCCTCAGGATCACCGAAACGCACGTTGAACTCGATGACCTTGGGTCCGTCTGGCGTAAGCATCAGGCTCACGTAGAGAAAGCCGATGTAGGGCTCGCCTTCCGCCCGCATGCCATCCACGACCGCTTGCGCGACAAGGCGGTCCGAGAAATCCGCAAGGTCGGCGGTCATGAGCGGGCTGGGCGCAAAGGCCCCCATCCCCCCAGTGTTCGGTCCGCGGTCATCATCCCAAATCCGCTTGTGATCCTGCGCCGTGGAAAGCGACATCGCGCGGGTCCCGTCGCACAGGTAGAACGCCGACACTTCGGGACCGGTCAGGTATTCCTCAATGACCAGCCGGCCGCCAGCGTCCCCAAAGGCCCGCTCGACCATGGCGGCCCTGACGGCGCTCTCCGCGTCCTCGCGGGTCGTCGCGATGATCACCCCTTTGCCAGCGGCCAAGCCGTCCGCCTTAATCACGACCGGCAGACCGAACCTCGGGCCATTTACGGCCTCGATCGCATCGGATAACTCACTGCACACAATGAACTTAGCGGTTGGAATCCCATGCCGCTCCATGAAGTGTTTTGAGTGGACCTTGGAGCACTCGAGCGCCGCGCCCTGCTTTGCCGGGCCCACGATGGGCCGGCCGTGCGCACGGAAGAGGTCCGCCAGACCGCGTTCCAACGGAGCTTCCGGGCCCACGACCGTAAGATCGACCCCTTCCCGCTCAGCCAAAGCGAGCAGGTCTTCGGGCTGGTTCAGATCGGCGGGAATGCAGGTTCCGAGGCCGGCGATGCCGGGGTTTCCGGGCGCAATCACGAGGCCCGAGACGTCCGGGTCCCGCTCGAGGCGCCAAGCCAGGGCATGTTCCCGCCCTCCTGCGCCGACAATCAGGATTTTCACCGGATGATTCTATGTGAGGAATCGCGCGTTTTTGGCGTCTCGGACCGCCCATTCCGCGTGTTACCCTACGATGTTCCCCAGGGGTGCAACGCACCCGTCTGGTGGACCAATCTCATGGGAGAGGGGGTGTCGAACCGTGGCAGAAGTCAAAATTCAGGAAGGCGAGTCCATTGAGAGTGCCCTGCGGCGCTTCAAGCGCAAGGTCCAGCAGGAAGACATCATCAAGGACATCAAGAAGCACTCGTTCTATCTCAAGCCCGGCGACAAGCGGCGCGCCAAGCAGGCGCTGGCCCGCAAACGCTCCCGTAAGAAGCAGCGTCGGGAATCCGACTAGCGGTGTCCAATCTGACTGACACCGGGTGTCGTGCGACGCGCGGTGTCAGTCAGGGGCCTTGTGGAAAAATCCACGAGCCCCTAGACTGAGGGCGCATTTTCCGTAGAAGGAGTTCCGCATGCAGATCGAGGAACGAGTCGTCGGCGACGTGACGATTCTCGACCTGAAGGGCAAGATCACGCTCGGCGAAGGTGACGAAGCACTGAAGGCAAAAATCAGTGCGCTCACCGCGCAGGGCAAGAAGAAGATTCTGCTCAATCTCGAAGGTGTCCCCTACATCGACAGCGCGGGTCTGGGCGAAGTCGTGCGGACGTACACGACGGTGAGCCGTCAGGGCGGCCAGTTGAAGCTGGTGAACCTGACCAAGCGCATCACCGACCTGCTGTCCATCACCAAGCTGCTGACGGTCTTCGAGACGTTCGACTCGGAAGCTGAAGCGCTCGAGAGCTTCAAGTAGTCGCCAGGGGAATGGGGCGTACGGCCCCGCTCATGGCTCGCAGTTCAGCCAATCCCGCCAATCCGGCACATCCGGCCTCCGCCGGTGAAGGTGTGCGCGGGCGCTCCCTCGCCTCCGCCTTGCTGCTGTCGCTGCGACCGCAGCAGTGGACGAAGAACGTCCTCGTCTTCGCGGGATTGATCTTCGGCAAGAAACTGCTGGACCCGACGGCGGTGCGGGCCTCGTGCATCGCCTTCGGCGTCTTCTGCCTTCTCTCCGGCGTCGTGTACATCGTGAACGACGTACGCGACCGGGACGCCGACCGTCTGCATCCGAAGAAATCGCGCCGGCCGATTGCGGCAGGCGACGTCACGCCGCGCGTGGCCCTGACGTTTGCCGGGGTGTTGGCCGTCGTGGCCCTCGCGGCCGCGCTGATGGTCTCGAGCCGGTTCTTCTTCGTCTCGCTCTCCTATGTCGTTCTCCTGGTGCTCTATTCGACCTCACTGAAGCACGTCGTCATCATGGACGCGCTCACGCTCTCGTCAGGGTTCGTGATCCGGGCCTGGGCGGGCGCAGTCGCCGTGGACGTGAAGATGAGCCACTGGCTCCTGCTTCTCACGCTGCTCGGCGCGCTGTTTCTCGCGCTGAGTAAACGGCGGGCCGAACTCGTGTCTCTGGCCGACGATGCCACGCAGCATCGCCCCTCGCTGGCCGAGTACAGCCCGTACCTGCTGGATCAGATGATCAGCGTGGTGACGGCGTCCACGCTGCTCGCCTACGCGCTCTATACAATTGACGCGGAAACGATCGCGAAATTCGGCGACGATCGGCTCGTCTGGACCGTGCCGTTTCCGCTCTATGGGATCTTTCGCTATCTGTACCTGGTGCACAAGCGGGAGGGCGGCGGCAATCCGTCGGAGATCCTGCTGACGGATCGACCCCTTCTCGCGTGCGCCGTCCTGTGGGGGATCGCGGTCGTACTGCTCGTCTACGGACCGTCGACCTTCGTTCGTCACTGACCGTGGTCGAGGCATCGCCGCGCGATCCCCGGCTGGGTCAGCATCCCGTTGCGGCGGCAACGCCGCGCGGGGAAAGCAGTCATCATGTCCGACATTAACGTCCGATCCGACTCGGTGGACGTCGAGCAGATCATGCGGCAGATCCGCGCGCGCATTCGCGAGAAGCGTGGCGCGGACTACACCGAAGCGGAATTGCAGCAACTCGCCACGGTCAAACTCGAAAAATTCCTCGACCCGCGTGGCGTCCGCTCCGATCTCGTGCAGCAGTTCCGCAAGCAGCGGACGGTGGCGCCGGCGCCGCCCAATTACGAGTTCGGCGAAACGACGCTCTACGAGACGCACCGCGGCATCCTCGCCACGTTGCGCCGGATCTTCAAGCCGTTCCTGAAGGTCCTGTTCAACCCGGACAAGCTCACCTCGGCCCTGCACATCCAGGCGCAGGTCAACACACAGGCGGAACAACGGTTGCGCCGGCTCGAAGAACGCGAGCCGCTGTCGTACGAACTCCTCCACAACCTGACGCTGGAGATCACGCGCCTCGGGATTGAAGTCCACAACTTGAAGATGCGCGTCGAGTCCCTGTCGAGCCGCATGGACTTCGACGAGCGGCGTGGCCGGTCGCTCGAGAACGTCGTGGAATACCGTCAACGGCCACAGGGGCCACGGTCCGGCAACCCATCGCAGAACAACAAGCCGCCCCAAGCGCTCGCAGCGGTGCCCCAGGCTCCGCCGCCGGCCAGGGCCACGACGACGAGCACCCAGCCTGCAGAAAGCGAAAGCCCCGGCATGCGGACGGCCGCGCCCGCACCAGGCACGTCCGAGGGCGCCCAGGCGGGTGATGGCGAACGCCGTCGTAGACGTCGGCGACGGCGACGCCGGCCCGGATCCACGATGGCCGGTGCCCAGGGCACGCCCTGGGCGGGCGAGGGCAATCAGGGCGGCGAGCCCGCATCGGACGCTGGCGGCGATGAGGCCGGGAGCGACGATGGGGGTGACGACGCGCCGGACGGCGGGGACGCGACCGAGTCGTGAAGCTCGGCGTTGTCGTGCAGCGCTACGGCGCGGATCTGAGCGGAGGCGCCGAACTTCACGCCCGCTACATCGCCGAACGCCTGTCAAAACACGCCGAGGTCGAAGTGCTGACGACCTGCGCCCGCGACTACGTCACGTGGGCGAACGAATTGACGCCGGGTGAAGAGTCGGTGAACGGCGTCCGTGTGCGGCGGTTCCCGGTGTCCCATCCGCGGCATCCGGGCCGCTTTGGGCGGCTGTCCACGAAGGTGTTCGAGCACACCCATTCAATCCAGGACGAATTGCGCTGGCTCGAAGCCGAAGGGCCGGCAAGCCCGGCGTTGATCAAGCACCTCCAGTCGTCGGCGGACGCGTTCGATTTCCTCCTTTTCTTCAGCGTGCGCTACTACCACGCCTGGCACGGCGTCCGGGCAGTTCCCGCCAAGGCCGTTCTCGTCCCGACCGCGGAACGCGATCCGGCGATGGGTCTCGGCATCTTCGGTCCGGTGCTCCGCGGCGCGCGCGCGGTCATGTTCAATTCGCCGGAAGAGCGCGCGCTCCTTCTTCACGTGAGTGAGCGCAAGGGCCCTGGCGTCGTCGTGGGCGTGGGATCCGAGATTCCGGAGCGCACCCAGCCCTGGCGCTTCAAAAGGAAGTTCAACGTGCGCCGGCCGTTCGCCCTGTACGTCGGACGCATCGACGAGAACAAGGGCTGTCCGGAGCTGTTCTCGCACTTCGAGCGCTATGCCACGATGTACCCGCGCGGCGTCGACCTGATCCTCATCGGCTCGAGCGTGATCGACATCCCCAAGCACCCGCGAATCCGTCACCTGGGATTCCTGCCGGACGAAGACAAGTACGACGCGCTCGCGGCGACCGATGTCCTGATCATGCCCTCGAAGTTCGAGAGCCTGTCGATGGTGGCTCTCGAGGCGTGGGCGCTCGCCAGGCCGGTGCTGGCCAACGGCCGGTGTGATGTGTTGCGGGGCCAGTGCATTCGGAGCAATGCCGGGCTCTACTACGACACGTTCGAAGAGTTTGCCGAAGCGTTGTACCAGCTCGAGGCGACGGGACCGCTCGGCGCCATTCTCGGCGATCACGGTCGCGACTTCTTCCGTCGGAACTACACCTGGCCCGTGATCGAGCGCAAGTATCTCGACATGCTGCACCGGCTGTCACGCGAGCCGGTGCCGGCCATCGAACCGCTGCCGGGTTTCTTCGCGCGGCGATCGCGCGATCAGCGGCCGGCACTCGAGATCGTCCAGTCCGCGCCGTCCGGGGCGGTGCTCTCGTGACGGCCCGGCGTCCGCGCGTCCACCAGATTCTGGCGACTCTCGGCTATGGCGATGCCATCGGCAACGAAGTCCTGGGCATCCGGCGCGCGCTGCGCCACGCCGGTTTCGATTCGGAGATCATCGTCGAAACCGCGGATCCCCGCCTCGAGGACGAGACGATCGACTATCGCGAGATGGTCGACGAGCTCACGGCTGACGACCTGCTCGTGCATCACTTCTCGCTGGGGTCGCGCGCGTCCCGCACGGCGTTCGCGCTGCCGAGCCGAATGATGCTCGTGTACCACAACATCACGCCGCCGGAGTATTTCCTGGGCGTCCACGACCAACTCGTGCGCCAGTGCTACCACGGGCGGCGCGAACTGCTGCCGTACCGATCACGCTGCGACCTGGCGGTCGGCGACTCCGAGTTCAATCGTTCGGAACTCGAGTCGCTCGGCTTCCCACGCACAGCCGTGCTGCCGGTCGTGCCGGACTTCGCGCACCTCGACGTCGAGCCGGACGTCCGCGTGCTTCGGGACTATGACGACGAGTGGGTGAACATCCTGTTCGTCGGTCGTCTGATTCCGAACAAGCGGCCGGACAACGTCATCCGGATGTTCCAGGCGTACAAGAGCGTGTACAACCGGCGCGCGCGCCTGCTTCTGGCAGGGTCGCACGGAGGATTCGACTCGTATCTGGTGCAGTTGCATACGCTGATCGCCGAGCTCGGCGCCGAGGATGTGCACATTCTCGGACAAGTGACGAACGAGGAACTGACGGCGCTCTACGACGTCGCCGACCTGTTCCTGTGTGCCAGCGAACATGAAGGGTTCTGCGTCCCCTTGATCGAAGCGTTCCACAAACGCATTCCCGTGCTGGCGTACGCCGCGACGGCCATCCCGGCGACCATGGATGGCGGCGGAGTGCTCTACGACACGACCGATCCCCGGGCGGTGGCCGCGCTGATGCAGAGCGTGCTCGAAAGTGCCGCCCGCGAGGCGGACATCCTGGCGCGGCAGGATGCGGCGCTCGCGCGGCTGCTGGCGCAGGACTTCAGCGGCACCGTCGTGCGCTTCGTCAATCAGGTGCTCGCGTCGCCCCGCATGCCTCATGCTCCCGTCGCCGCCGACTTCTGGCGGCAGTTCAAGCTGGCCGACGAGCTCGAAACGATTCGGCAGAGCCGTCCAGCGGCCTTCCGGGCCTTGCCGCTGCCGCCCGACGACGAAGGTCTGGTCGCGGACCTGGGACACCGGCGATGATCGTCAATCAGTGGGTCCCGGCAGCGCACCGCGGCGACGCCGTCGGTGACAACGCGCGGGCGCTCCGCGCTCTCTTCCGTCGCCTGGGCCATGAGTCCGAGATCTTCGCCCTCTCGGTCGATGACGACCTGCGGGACGACGTCCGCGAGTGGGGCGGAACGGAGTCGAGGCAGGGCGACATCACCATCTTCCACTTCGCCATGCCGTCGCCATTGACCGAGGCGTTTGCGACGCTGCCTGGCGCGCGCGTGCTCTGCTACCACAACGTCACGCCGCCCGAGTTCTTCGCACCGTTCGATGCCGGCATCACGCGGCTGACGTACCTGGGACGCGAAGAGCTGGCATCGCTCGTCGGCCGCGTCGACCTCGCCGTCGGCGTTTCTGAGTACAACCGCGAAGAACTCGAAGACATTGGGTTCGAGCCCGCAGGCGTCCTGCCCCTGATCCTCGACACCGGCCGGTTGCGACAGGCCCCGCCTGTGCCGGCGATTGAACGCATCCTGCAGGACGGACTCACCAACATCCTGTTCGTGGGTCGCGTCGCGCCGAACAAGAAGATCGAAGATCACATCCGCCTCGCCGAACACTACAAGCGGTACGTGGACTCCTATTACCGCTTCATCTTCGTCGGCCGGTACGATGCGGTGCCGCGCTATCACGACGCGATCCGCGCGCTCATCGCCGAATATCGGATGCTGCCCGAACGCTTCTGGTTCACGGGACCAGTGCCGGACGCCGAACTCGCGGCGTACTATCGGAATGCGCACGCGTACGTGTCCCTCAGCGAGCACGAGGGATTCTGCGTGCCACTGGTCGAAGCGATGGCCATGGACGTGCCGGTTCTCGCGTATGGCGCGGCGGCCGTGCCCGACACTCTGGGAGGCGCGGGCGTGACGTTCGCGCCCAAGGACCTCGAGTACGCCGCCGAACTGCTTGGCGGCCTCATTTACGACCTGCCGTTCCGCGACGCGGTCATTGCCGGTCAGCGGGAACGGGTCAAGGCGTTCCACCCGTCGCAGGTCGAGCCTCGGATCATCGAGACGCTGGCCGCCTGCGGGCTGTCAGATGAATCAGGAGTTGTTCGCGCGTGAGAATCGCCTTCGTCGTCCAACGTTACGGGACCGAGATCCTTGGAGGCTCCGAGTACCACTGCAGGCTGATTGCCGAGCGGCTGGCCGAGCGCCATCAGGTGGACGTCCTCACCAGCTGTGCCCGCGATTACACGACGTGGCAGAACGAGTATCCCGAAGGCGCTGACCGCGTGCGTGGCGTGACGGTTCGCCGGTTTGCCACCACGGAAACGCGCGACCTCGCGCAGTTCAACCAATACTCCGACTGGATCTTCAATTCCACCCACACGCGGCAGGACGAGCAGGAATGGCTCAAGCGTCAGGGGCCGTGGACGCCAGGCCTCATCGACCATCTGGAACGACACCACGCGCAGTACGACGTCCTGATCTTCTTCACGTATCTTTACGCCCCCACGGTGCTGGGCATCCGCGTCGCGCCGCACAAGAGCCTGCTGGTGCCGACGGCGCACGACGAGCCCGCGATTCGCCTCGGCATCTACAAGGATGTCTTCTCGTCGGCCGCCGGCATCGTCTGGAACACGGAAGTTGAGCGGCAGTTCATTTCGTCGCAGTTCCACTTGCGCACGGTCGTCGAGGATGTGGTCGGTTGCGGCGTCGACTTGCCGGAAGGCGAAGCGATCTCCGATGAGGATGAACGAGAGAACGTCGCGCCGTCGAGCCGCGAAGCGCTGGCGCCGCACCTCGAAGGCCCGGCCAATGCGTTCCGGCGGCGCCACCGTATCTACAACCCCTTCGCGCTCTATGGCGGTCGCATCGATCCCGGCAAGGGCTGCGAGGAGTTGCTCCAGTATTTCCAGGCGTACCTCAAGGACGGCGGCGACACGACCCTGGTGCTGATGGGGACGAAACTCATGCCCCTCCCGGAGGATCCGCACGTGCGTTTCGCGGGATTGCTCTCGGATGCCGAACGCCTGCACGCGCTCGAGGCGGCAAGCGTGGTCATCGTGCCATCGCCGTACGAGAGCCTGTCACTCCTCGCGCTCGAGGCGTTCGCCGTGGGCACGCCCGTGCTCGCCAACGCGCGCTCCGAGGTGCTGGTCGCGCACTGCCGCCAGAGCAATGCCGGTCTCTACTACGCCGACGGCGACGAGTTCGCCGATGCGCTGAAGCTGCTCCTCAGCGATCCCGCGCTAAGGGCGACGATGGGCCGGAACGGCAAGGCCTACGTCAATCGGAACTACCGCTGGAGTGCCATCCTCACGAAGTACGAGCGGATGATCACGCGGCTGCGTACGCAGCCGGCGCGGGAACCGGAACGCGCCCCGGAGCGCGACCGGCCTCGCGAGGCTTCGCGCGATCCCCGACGCGACGCCGGTCGCGACCGGGGCCGTTCCCAAGGCCGCGATCGTCATCGTCCCGGCGATCGATCCCCTGATCGCGGTCGCGGCGCACGGCCGAGACGGTAGCGAAGGTCGAACGCCGAGCCCTGAACGGCGACGGGGCCGAACGCCTCAGACGTCCTCGTCTGGACCCGGGACCGGTTCGACATCTTCGCGCGCGTCACCCTGTCCTTTGCGGCGCCGCGGACGAATGTCGTAGCGCTTGATCATCTCGTTGAGCGTCGTGGCCTTGATGTGCAGGAGTTCGGCCGCGCGCTTCTGGACACCGCCGGCCGCATCCAGCGCCGCCTCGATGTACCTTCGTTCGTGTCCGGTGATGACCTCACGAAACTGAATGCCATCGGCCGGGATGACCACGTCGGCCACGTCGGTCGGCGCATTCGGGCTGACGTGGTCGGGGATCAAGTCCACGCCGATCTCGCGTTCCGGGCACAGGACCACCGCGCGTTCGATGACGTTCTCGAGCTCGCGGACGTTACCGGGCCAGTTGTACGCGGTCAGGCGGTCCATGGCGTCGGGCGTCAGCGTCATCGACGCTTTGCGGCTCTCCTCGACGAACTTGTTCAGGAAGTGCTGGACCAGCAGCGGGATATCTTCCTTCCGATCCCGCAGCGGCGGCAGTTGCACGAAAATGACGTTCAGGCGGAAGAACAGATCCTCGCGAAACTTGTTTTCCCGCACCATTTCCCGCAACGTCACGTTCGTGGCCGCGATGATGCGCACGTCGACCTTGATCGTGTCGACACCGCCCAGCCGCATGAACTCACGTTCCTGGAGCACGCGCAGGAGCTTGACCTGCGTTTCGAGTGGGATGTTGCCGATTTCGTCGAAGAAGATCGTGCCCTTGTCGGCCAGCTCGAACAGGCCCTTCTTCGGCGCAATCGCGCCGGTAAAGGCGCCCTTGACGTGTCCGAACAGATTCGACTCGAGGAGATCCGCCGGCAGATTGCCGGAGTTCACGGTGATGAACGCCTTGTCGGCCCGGGCGGAACGGCGATGGAGCGCGCGCGCGACGAGCTCCTTCCCGGTGCCGCTCTCGCCCTGAATCAGCACCGTGGCCCGACTGGGGGCGGCGCGCGCGATCAGATCGTAGACGGACCGGATCCTCGCGCTGCCGCCGATCATCTCGTCGAAACGGTAGTCGTCCGACCTGAGCTGATCGCGGAGCGCACGGTTCTCGCGCGCCAGGCGTCTGCGCTCGATGGCGTTTCGCAGGATGACCAGCACCTCGTCGTTCTTGAACGGCTTGGTGAAGTAGTGGAAGGCGCCCTGCTTGGTCGCCGCAATGGCGCTTTCGATCGTGCCGAAGGCCGTGATCATCACGACGGGCAGCTCCTCGTCGATCCGCCGGATGTCCGGCAGCACCTCGAGGCCGTTGCGGTCCGGCAGCATGAGATCCAGCAACACGGCGTCGACGTACCGCTCGCTGACGACGTCGAGGCCCTGTCCAGCCGTCGGCGCGGTCAGCACCGTGTAGCCCTCGGCGGTCAACAACGCCTCGAGCGCTTCACGAATGATCTCTTCGTCGTCGATAACGAGAATGGTCGCGGACGTTTGTGCCATCTAAGTGGAGGTCGGAGGCGCGAATCGGCCTAGAGCCCGGCGGCTCCGGTCGCGTCCTGGGAAGTGAGATCGGCCAACGGCAGCACGAGGCGGAACCGGGTGCCGTGGGTGGGGTCGCTGTCGCAAGTCAGCGCTCCGGCGTGCTCCTGCACAATGCCGTAAGTGACCGACAGCCCGAGACCCGTTCCACGCCCGTCGACCTTGGTCGTGAAGAACGGATCGTAGATCCGGGCGAGGTGCTCGGATGGAATACCGACGCCCGTATCGGCCACTTCGACCAGGGCTTCATCGCCACTGACCGTCGAGGTCACCGACAACCAGCCTCCCTTTGGCATGGCATCGCGGGCGTTGAGGAACAGGTTCAGGAAGACCTGCTGCAGCTTGTACTCGACGCCACGGACGCGCACGCCGCTCTGATCGAGATGCCGGCCGACCTGAATATGATGCGTCTTGAATTGGTGTTCGAGGAGCGACAACACGTCGCCGATGACCCCGTTCAGATCGATCACGCGCATCTCGCCGCCCGATGGTCGCGCCAGGTTCAGCAGGCTGTTGACGATCTTCGCCGCGCGGAAGGTCTGCTGCTCGATCTTCTCGAGCAGCTGCGTCTTCGGATCGCCCGGCTCGGCGCGATCCAGCAGCATCTGCGTGAAGCTCGAGATCCCGGTGAGGGGCGTATTCACTTCGTGCGCCACGCCGGCCGCCAGGAGGCCGATGGCCGCCATTTTCTCGGACAAGCGCAGCTGCTCTTCGAGATTCGCGCGATCGGTGACGTCCTCGAGCACGATGATCCAGCCGTTCTGCGTGTCGTCGGCGGTCTGGAGCGGGGCCACGGCGATATTGAGCAGCAGGCTGCGGTCGGCTCCGCCGGCCCCCAGATCGAGCGGCACCCTGTAGAGCGCCACGCCATTGGGATTTTCGCGCCGCGCGGCCTGCAGCGTCGCCACGAACGACGCACCGAACAGATGCGCGATGTCCGAGCCCAGTGCCTCCGTCCGCTCGACGCCCACCAGGACTTCCATGCGGCGATTCCACCGCAGCACACGGTCGTGCAGATCGACGACGACCAGGCCGTCACTGAGTGACTCGACGACGCTGTCGCTGAACTGGCGCAGCCGCTCGATCTCGCTGGCCTTCTCGCTGAGCTGGTTGTAGAGACGCGCGTTCTCCAGCGCGGTTGCAGCCTGGGCCGCCACCGCGCCGAGCAAGGCCATGTCCTCGCTGTTCAGCGGCGCGCCGTCAGGGCGATGACCGAGGGCAATGAACGCGATGGTCGTCTCGTTCGAGATGCACGGCACGAACACGGTCAACCCGGTTTCGCGCCACACCGCCGTCTCATGCGATGGCAGGCGGCGTGAGGTGACGGGATCGTCGACCATCACCGTCTGGCCCGCGGCAAGACGGGTGCCCAGTTCCGATCGCGGCTCGACCCCGCGCAGGTCCGTCACGGCGCAGCCACCGGCTGCCACGGGCGCAAAGCGATCGGTGCGGCCTTCACCGACGAGGTAGAGCGCGATGCGCTCCACAGCCAGAGTTTCGCGGACCCTGTCGACCAGCTTGGTGCTCAAGCGATGCAGGTCCAGATCGCTGTTCAGTTCGCGCGCGAACGCCACGAGGGCACGGCGGTAGTCATAGCGATCGCGGTAGTACAGCCGATCCAGCGCGGTGCGGATCGCGTTCCACAGCGGCGGGGCCACGAGCGCAACCACGAGCGTCGCCAGCAGGGCCCAGAAACTGCTGCGGTCGTTGTCCGTGCCGAGTACCAGCCCAACCAGCAGCAGCGTCCCACTGTAGATGCCAGCGAGCACCACCGCCACGGCGGCCACGAGAAGCACGCGCTTGATGATGACCTCGATGTCCATCAAGCGGTACCGCACGAGCGCCGATGCGAACGAGAGCGGCACACAACCGAGCAGCACGGCCGTGTACTCGGCGTACGACGGCACGGCGCCCACGAGAAACGGGACCAGGTACACGGTGACGAACGGCACGGCACCGACGGCCGATCCCCACACGATCCAGCGCAGTTGTCGCTTCGCCGTGACCGAACGCAGCCGCCGGAGGGCTGTCGTCATCAGCGCCAGGCCGCCGATGAGACAGAGGCCCAGGTAGAGATACGCGAGCCACTCGATCCGGCCGAGCCAGACCGTCGCGGCCTGGCCGCCGACCCATCCACTGACTGCGGCCACCCGCGCACCGCCGAGCAACGCCGCCGGTGCATAGAGGGCAAAGGACGCCCATCGGCCCACGCGAGAACGCACCCATGCGTCGGGTCGATCGGGAAACACCAGCGCGAAGTGCAGGAACAGCGGCGGCAGCAGCAACCGCGCCACCAGATCGGCCCAATCGAAGAAGTAGTCGAGCTGGTCGTAGCGTCCGCTGGCCGTGAAAGCCAGCGTGCCAAAGAACGCCACCGTCAACCAAAAGAAATGGAGCGTCGCCTGGTCGTGTGGCCGTCTCAGCCGCACGGACGTGCCGACGATGATCGTGAGAATGCCGACGAGCGCGAGTGAGTAGTACAGCCCCTGCCGCGCGACCGGCAAAGCCTGCAGGTCGATGTCGACCGGCACCTCCGCGCCCGCCCGCTGCACGGTGTAGCGTTGCGGCCGGCCCGGCCGGCCCTCGCGCTGGGTCCGCCGGACGTCGTCGGCCGATCGGATCTCGTGGCCGTCGACCATCAGCAGCACATCGCGTGGCTGAATGGCGCTGGCTCGACCCCGCTGGGCCGGCGCGACCTCGGCCGCCACGACGTTGGTGCCTTCCTCGCGCCAGAGGACGCCGTCGTCCAGCGCGCTTTGGTAGGTCTTGACCAGGGCGATGTTGATGATGGCCAGCCAGACGAAGACCGCAGCCACGGCGACAGGCAGCCCGACGCGCAGGAGCAGACGAAGGCGGCCGACGGTGACAGGCATCAGGGTGGGGACGAGGATCGAGTTAGCAAATGGCGTTCCCGGGGCCGTCGCCAACAGCTCGGACTAAGTTACTGCAAATCAACAACTTACAAAAGTCATGCGCCTGGGGAGCCGCGTGGACTCCGAGCGCACGGAGCGGCGCTACGGAATATTGGATTCTGACTAGAACCGCATCTGCAGTCCGCACGTAATCCGGAGCGGCGGATTCACGGTCAGCAGTTCGTCGAAGTACGCCGTGCCCTCGCCCAGTTCGTGCAGAAGGGTCCGGGCCGACAGGAGCAGATTCAGCTCTCCTCGCCCCAAAGGTCGAAACGGCAGTTGCTGCGCGACCTCGACCGTGTATCGGCCGGCCGGAATCGGAGTGTCCCGCAGCGGGCCGGCAAACCGGCTGTTGAAGCGGTAGGCGACGCTGAAGTGCGTGGCCGTTGCCGGCACCGTGCCCTGCAGTGAGGTCGTGAGATCGTGTCCGGTCTCTGTGCCGCGGCGCGCAGCGGACGGGGCGGAGCGGTGCAGCCGGGCCGATCCGGGACCGATCCAGTCCGCGCGCGTCGCACGGTAATCGACGGCACCCTGCAGGTATTTCGAGACCGGACCACCCAGGCCGACAACCCAGCCATCGACCCGGAGGTCGCCGGGTGAACTGATGAAGTAGTGGCCCGTCCCGCCCGCATCCGGCAAGCCGAAGAGCGTGGCGATCTGATTCGTGACGACCTCTGTGAAACGGCCGGCCCGGATCACGGGGCTGTCGTCAGCCGACCGCAGCCGGGTTTCGAGGACGACGTCGTATCGCACCACCGCTTCAGGCCGAAGCAGGTCATCGCTCCTGAGCGACGAGAAGCTGCGTTCGGGCGGCAGCCACACCCCTGCAGTGGCCGGTGGCACGAACTGGTCGGCGCCCGGCGCGATCATGTGCGGCGCAACGGACGCGACGAGCGTCGTGCGAGGCGCAACGGAGGCGCGTAGTCCGAGCGTGCCGCTCACGAGATTGGGCTCCGCGAGGTAGTCGTAGCGATCCAGGCGCACACCGTAGTCGGCCTCGAGCCCCCGCGTCATCGTCCAGCGATCGGCGACATAGACGCCGCCGACGCGTCGTGAGATCGGGAGCGTCGCCAGCGTCGCGGCCGTGGTCGGCGTGGTCGCGGCGGGATCAGCCGCGAATGCTTGCGCGCTGTATGCCACGCCGGCACGGAAGGCGTGCGTCCGATCCGCGCGCGCCTGGTACTCGCCGAGGAGCGTCCAGGACGTGAGATCGCCGGCGGTGAGCGCGGCCCGAACGATCCAGTCACCGCGATCGCCGACGGGCGCCCCGAACACGACAGACGCCACGCCCCGTGGCCATTCCACCGGCACAAGCGGGCCCGATGCCGAGAGCGAACTCGTCGTGAGGAAGTCCACATGCCCTGTGAAGTCGGAGGCCGCGAGGAAGGAGGCGGCAGCGCGGGCTGGACTCGTCGTAAGCGATACGCGCTCGAGTGCCGCGTCGATGGCGTCATCGTCCCAGAGGGCGGGACCTGCTTCATCCCGCAGCACGGTCCTTGGCAGGTGCCGGAGCCGCCAGGCGGTCTCGCTGTGGCTGCTGTCGCCGCCGGGAGTCGTGACCGCCGGTGGCGGCGCCTGGACCGGCGCTTCGGTGGCACCGGCGACCGATGCCAGTTGCAGGCCGGGCTGGCTCGGGGCCTCCGGGCGCGCGAGCGTGATGACGCGCCGCTGCGGATCGTCGGCCACCAACCGCAGCGTCTCGCGATACGTGGAGATGTAGCCCTCGCGGACGGCGCGGAGCACGTAGTTTCCTGGCGGCAGATGTAATGCGAACCGGCCCCGATCATCCGTTCGCGCCACGGCCAGCGACGTCCCCATCGCCAGCACGCTCGCGCCGGCGAGCCCGACGCCAGCGTCATCACGAACGGTCCCGGCGATCAACGCCTCTCCCGGCGTCAGGCGGGCGGACACGGGCAGCACCTGATCGCGCGATTGAGCCGAAGCCGGCGTCGGCGCGGCCGCCACCAACAGGCATGCGGTGAGCATGAGCGACGTGCGATGCATACACCCCTCTCGAGGAGCAATCGTGAGTGATCCGCAACGGCCGCCGATCGGCGGTCTGGCACCCGGGGGACGGGGCGAATAGCCGCTATTCTAGCGTAGGGGCGGCGCCGCGCCTACGCGGCGTTTTCGGCCCGGGTTGGCCGGAACCCGCGTGATATCATGCAACCGCTTTCGGGGCCTCCCAGCCCCATGCGTTAAGTCCCTTTCACCTTCGTCGGCTGACGTGTCCGCAGTCCACGAACAACCGCGCACCGCAGGAGATCCTTCCGTGAACATCCGTAGCATCCAGGGCCGCGAGATTCTCGACTCGCGCGGCAATCCGACTGTCGAAGTGGACGTGACCCTCGATTCCGGCGCGATGGGACGCGCGGCGGTGCCGTCAGGCGCCTCCACCGGAACGCGCGAAGCGCTCGAGCTGCGCGATGGGGTCAAGAACCGGTATCTCGGAAAGGGCGTACAGAAGGCCGTCTCCCACGTCAACGGCGAGATCGCAGCCGCGCTGAAAGGCGTGGCGGCAGACCAGCGCGCCGTGGATGCCCAGATGATCGCGCTCGATGGCACGCCCAATCTGGGCCGCCTGGGCGCAAACGCGGTGCTGGGCGTGTCGATGGCGCTGGCGCGGGCGTCGGCCGCGGGCGCCGGTCAGCCGGTCTACGAGTACCTCGCGACCCTGGTGCCCCCTGATGCGAAGAAGGGCGGCCCGGTGCTGCCCGTGCCGATGATGAACATCCTCAACGGAGGCGCGCACGCGGACTCGAACGTGGACTTCCAGGAGTTCATGGTCATGCCCGTGGGCTTCCCGTCCTTCTCGGAAGCTCTGCGATCAGGCGTCGAAACGTTCCATGCCCTGCGCTCGCTGCTCAAGAAGCGTGGGCTCGCGACTGGCGTCGGCGACGAAGGCGGCTTCGCGCCGAGCCTCGCCTCGAATCGCCAGGCCGTCGAGCTCGTGCTCGAAGCCGTCCAGGCCGCGGGCTACACGCCGGGCAAGGACATGTACCTGGCCCTCGATGTCGCCTCCAGCGAGTTCTGGGACGAAGACTCGAAGGGCTATGTCCTGAAGAAGTCCGGCGAAGGCAAGAAGTCGAGCGACGACATGATCGCGATGTACGAGGACTGGGCGCGGCAGTACCCCATCATCTCGATCGAGGACGGCCTCGCTGAAGCAGACTGGCCAGGCTGGGCACGTCTGACCGCGGCACTGGGCTCGAAGGTCCAGCTCGTTGGCGACGACATCTTCGTGACGAACCCGGCAATCCTGCGCGAAGGCATCGACAAGCACATCGGCAACGCCCTGCTCGTGAAACTCAATCAGATCGGTTCGGTGAGCGAGACGCTGTCGGCCGTGGAGATGGCGCGACAGGCCGGATACGCTAGCGTGATCTCGCATCGTTCCGGCGAGACCGAAGACTCCACGATCGCCGACCTGGCCGTCGCGACCTGCGCGGGCCAGATCAAGACGGGCTCCGCCAGCCGCTCGGATCGCACGGCCAAGTACAACCAGCTGCTGCGGATCGAATCCGCCCTCGGCTCGAGCGCGCGGTACGCGGGCAAAGCCGCCATCAAGCAGCTCACGTAGCGGATCGATCCATGTACAAAGTCGTTCTCCTCCGTCACGGCGAAAGCGTCTGGAATCACGAGAATCGGTTCACCGGGTGGACCGACGTCGACCTCAGCGAGAAGGGCCGCGCCGAAGCGAAGCAGGCCGGCGTCCTGCTTCGCGAACAAGGTTTCGCCTTCGACGTCACCTACACGTCCGTCCTGAAACGCGCGATCCGCACCTCGTTCATCGTGCTCGACGAGTTGGATCAGCTGTGGATTCCGGCCGTCCGGAACTGGCGGCTGAACGAACGCCACTACGGCGCCCTGCAGGGCCTGAACAAGGCGGAAACCGCGGCGAAGCACGGCGACGAGCAGATCAAAATCTGGCGCCGCAGCTACGACACGCCACCGCCGCCCCTCTCGCTGGACGACCCACGCCATCCTTCGCACGATCCGCGATACAGGGATTTGAAGCCGAGTGATCTGCCGGCGACCGAATCGTTGAAGGACACGGTCGCGCGCTTCGTGCCCTACTGGAAGGATGTGATCGCGCCGGATGTCCAGTCAGGCCGTCATGTGCTGATCGCGGCGCACGGCAACAGCCTGCGCGCGCTCGTCAAATACCTCGACAAGATCTCCGACGATGACATCGTGGAGCTCAACATTCCGACGGGCATTCCCTTGGTCTACGAACTCGACGCCAACCTCGCGCCGATTCGGAGCTACTACCTGGGTGACGCCGAGGCCGCGAAGGCCGCGGCGGAGGCCGTCGCCAAGCAGACCTCACAGAAATAGAAGGGGCTGGGTTTCCTCGCGCATCGAGGAATTCCAGCCCCTGGAAGACCCGCCTGAAGCCTACTCGACTTCCTTTTCGGCGGCCTCGTCGGAAGAAATCCTCAACGACTTCAGGAAGCGCCGATCGTTGGCGCTCATCTCGAACGCCGCCGCGGGCGGCTGACGCCGGCCGTTGGCCACCTTGGTCGTCGCGCCGGTGTTCTTGTCCACGAACCCGATCACGGTCTCGAGGGAGACGCGCATCTCCAGACCGGCCGCACGCGCCTTCTCGCGGCACGCCTCAACCTTCGCATCGCTGGCCACAGCGGCGGCAATAGCGTCGGTCATCTCACGAGCCAATTGGTTCACGATCGAGTCCATGCGAACCTCCACGCAAAACCGCAGCCGGCATCAGAAGGCAGGGATCCCACCGACCACAGGTGATCGGTCATCGGTGTGCGCGGGCTGGACGACGTGCGGGATATCAAGAAGAGGGAGCCCAAAGTCCTGACCTGACGCATTTTAGAGAGTCGTCCGCGAAGGTGTCAAACGCCAATCTTGTCAGCGGAGCCGTCGCAGGCGACAAAGCAGCACCTCTCCCTCACTTACAATGCCGTCATGTCTCGTCCCTTCGCCCGCCCCGAGGACGTTCCGGGGCCGGCCGAGCCCGGTGACCTCGAACCGGGGGTCTTCCCTTACACGCGTGGCATCCAGCCGACCATGTACCGCGGCCGGCTCTGGACAATGCGCCAATATGCAGGCTTTGGCACCGCCGCCGAGTCGAATGCCAGATACCGCTACCTGCTGTCGCAAGGCGTGAGCGGACTGAGCGTCGCGTTCGATCTGCCGACCCAGATGGGCTACGACTCGGACCACCAGCTGGCGGCGGGCGAGGTGGGGCGCGTGGGCGTGGCCGTCGACTCCATCGGGGACATGGAGATCCTGTTCGACGGCATCGCGCTCGACGAGATCTCCGCATCCATGACGATCAACGCGACCGCCGCGATTCTCCTGGCCTTCTACGTGGCGGTCGCGAAGCGCCGCGGCATCGCCCTGGACCGGTTGTCGGGCACCATTCAGAACGACGTCCTGAAGGAATACGTCGCGCGGGGCACCTACATCTACCCGCCGCGCCATTCGCTGCGCATCGTGACGGACATCTTCGCGTGGTGTGAGCGCGCGGTCCCCAACTGGAACACCATCTCGATCAGCGGGTACCACATCCGTGAGGCCGGCTCGACGGCGGTCCAGGAAGTGGCGTTCACCTTGGCCAACGCGATCGCCTACGTGGATGCGGCCACGCGCGTAGGCCTGTCACCGGACGCCGTCGGGCAACGGTTGTCATTCTTCTTCGCCGCGCACAACAATTTCCTGGACGAGATTGCGAAGTTCCGCGCGGCGCGGCGGCTGTGGGCGCACCTGATGCGCGACCGCTTCGGCGCAACGAGTCCGCGCGCGATGCAACTGCGCTTCCACACGCAGACCGCCGGCAGCACGCTGACCGCACAACAGCCGGACAACAACGTGGTGCGCGTGGCCCTGCAGGCCCTCGCTGCCGTGCTCGGAGGCACGCAGTCACTCCACTGCAACGGGCGCGACGAGGCGCTCGCCCTGCCCACCGAGGAGGCGGCGCGCATCGCGCTTCGGACGCAGCAGATCATCGCATCCGAGATCGGCATCGTCGACTCGGTCGACCCCATGGGCGGATCGTGGGAGATCGAGGCCCGAACGCGTGCCATCGAAGAAGAGGCGCGCGCGTTGATCGACGCCATCGACGCGGTTGGCGGCACCCTGGTCGCCATCGAGCAGGGCCTCATTCAGCGCCAGATCCAGGACGCGGCCTACGCCACGCAGCGCGCCATCGATCGCGGCGAGCAGGTCATCGTCGGCGTCAACAAGTACGTGTCCAATGAACGGCCGGCGTTCGACGTGCACCGCATCGATCCCGAGGTCGAGCGGTCGCAGCGCGATGCGGTCCGCGCCGTGCGCGCCAATCGGAACGATGAGCAATGGCGCCGTGCGATCGACGCGCTCGACCAGGCAGCGCGAGACGGCAGCAACCTGATGCCGCCGCTCGTCGCCGCGGCCGAGGCGTCCGCGACCCTGGGCGAGATGTCCGACGCCCTTCGGCGCGTATTCGGCGAGCATCGTGATCAACTTGCCTGATCCCACCGCCAGCCTGCTGCAGGTTTCGGACCTGCGGACCGTGTTTCGCCGGGCGGACGGCGTCGAGGCTGCCGCCGTCGACGATGTCTCGTTCAACGTCGGCCGCGGCGAAACGCTGGGTCTCGTGGGCGAATCCGGCAGCGGCAAATCGGTGACGGCCTTGTCCGTCGTCCGGCTGGTGGCGCCGCCGGGGCGGATTGCGGGCGGCCGGATTCTTCTGGAAGGCACGGATCTCATGGCGATCGACGATGCCGGAATGCGGCAGGTGCGCGGCCGGCGAATCGGTTTCGTTTTCCAGGAGCCGATGGCCGCGTTGGATCCGGTCTACACCGTCGGCTCCCAGATCCAGGAGACGCTGAAAGCCCACGGACTGGCCGCCGGTTCAGCGGCGTCGAGGCGGGCGATCGAGCTGCTCGACGCCGTGCGCGTGCCCGATCCCGCTCGTCGTTCCCGTGAATTTCCCCATCAGCTCAGCGGAGGGTTGCGGCAGCGCGCCATGATCGCGCTGGCCCTTGCAGCCGAGCCGTCCCTCGTGATCGCCGACGAGCCCACCACGGCGCTCGACGTCACGATTCAAGCCGAAATCCTCGACCTGCTGCGCGACATGCGCCGCATGTTCAACCTATCGGTGCTGCTCATCACGCACGACCTCGGCATCGTCGCGGAGATGGCCGACCGCGTGGCCGTCATGTACTCGGGACGGATCGTTGAAACCGGCTCCGTGCGCGCGGTGCTGGATGCACCGTCACATCCGTACACCCGCGCACTGCTCGCGTCGGTGCCCTCAGGCGTGCCGGGCGTGCGGCCGCTCTCGATCGCGGGCCAAGTGCCGTCCATTTTCGACCGCCCCCTCGGCTGCGCCTTTGCGCCGCGGTGTCCGGATCGCTTTGCACGATGTGCCGATCGGCCGCCCCTGTTCACCGTCGCGTCCGATCGCCAAGCCGCGTGTTTCCTGCATGAGAGAACGACCGAGTGACACCCCTCGTAGAGGTCCGGCAGCTCGTCAAGGAATTCCGACGCCGCAGCGGTCTCTTCGGCGGCGGAACGACGCTCCGCGCGGTCGACGAGGTGAGCTTCTCGGTCATGCCGGGCGAGATGTTCGGTCTCGTCGGCGAGTCGGGCTCGGGCAAGACCACGACGGGGCGTTGCCTGCTGCGATTGATCGAGCCCACCTCGGGCGCCGTCCGCTTTCGGGATACCGACGTCCTGGCGCTGTCGCCCCGTGAGTTGCGCGCGGCTCGGCGGCATTTTCAGATCGTCTTCCAGGATCCGTACTCGTCGCTCAATCCGCGCATGACAGCGGGAGCCATCGTTGAGGAACCCTTGCGGATCCACGACATCGGCACCCAGTCGGATCGCCAGGCACGCGTCCGCGAGCTGTTCGATCTTGTCGGCCTCGCGACCGATGCAATCGCCCGCTATCCGCATGAATTCAGCGGCGGTCAGCGCCAGCGGATTGGACTCGCGCGCGCACTCGCCCTCGAGCCGTCGTTCATCGTGGCGGACGAGCCCGTGTCTGCCCTCGACGTGTCCGTGCAGGCGCAGGTGGTGAACCTGCTGCTCGATCTGCAGCAACGCCTCGGGCTGACCTATCTGTTCATCGCGCACGACCTTCGTCTCGTGCGCCAGGTCTGTCATCGCGTGGCCGTGATGTATCGCGGCAGGATTGTCGAAATGGGGACGGCGACCGACGTGTTCGATTCGCCTGCGCATCCCTACACCCGCGCGCTGCTGTCGGCGATTCCGTCGCTGACGTCTGACGGCGGAAGGACTCGCATCGTGTACGACGCCGACGCGCACGAGCGGCGGCCACTCCGTGAGGTTGCGGCGGGTCACTTCGCGGCGGTGTGAGGCTTCTGCACCGCCCCAAATGGGGACGCTGCGCGAACTACTGCACCGTGAACTTCACCGTGCGCGTGGCCGTCTCTTTGCCGGCGGTCGCCTCCAGGCTCAGCAGGTATGCGCCGGCCGGCAGCCGGTCGATGGGGACGGCGATTCGACACGCCGCGCGCCGCCGCGTGAAATCGCGCTCCGTCAGGTTCATCGTCTGATCGCTGACGCCTCGACCGGTCGCGTCGACGATACGAGCTTTGATCGATACGGCCACGATGTCCTCGTCGCGACCCAGGGCTTCATACACCTGCATCGTCGCCTGCAGCTGATCGCTGGAGGCGAAGGCGCGCCTCGTGGTGACCGCGTTGGTCGTTCCGGTCGTCATCGTGATGTCCGACAGCGAGAGCGGCGCGGTCGCGAATGACGGGACAATGACCGGACCAAACACGCTGGCCACGACGCCGGAGCTGGGATCCCTGACCGCAACGCGAATCTCGTAGTCGCCTGGCGCCAGCGCGAGACGCGATTCGATCGCGGCTTCGATCGGATGGCTGGCCGCGCCACCGAGCAACGCACTGAGAGTCGAGGTCTGACGGGCAGCGGCCACGGTACGGCCTACTCGATCGATGGCCTTGATCGCGACCTCGAGGGGCGCGCTGGTTCCCGTGCCGCTGAGAAAAGAAAGCGCGTCCACGTGTACGGCCACTGCTGCCCTGGTTTCGTCCAGACCAGCGAGTGCGACGACCGTCATCCGCAATGGCCGGACCGCAACGGGAAGCAATCCTCCCACGGCGGCGTCGAGGGTCGGTGGCGTACCTGATGCGGCGGATGAGCCGTTCCGAGACGATGCCGGGGGGACCTGCCGTTGGGTGTAGACGCGCAGTCCCTTCCGGGCGACCTTGACCTCGATCGACCGTGGAGCATCGCCGCGGCCCGATGGGCCGGGTTCGAATGCGAGTACGTAGTACGACTCGCTCTCGCGGAAGATCTCCGGCACTTTTTCCTCAGGCGCGTTCGTGTTGATCACGCGGCGGCCCCCGGTGCGGTCGGGCAGGATGCCGAGCGATTCCTGATTGGCAATGAACTCGTTGGTTTCGGCCTGCTGAACTTCCGCTACCTGTCGGCCGCGCAGGGGCGAGCTCGCCCGCGTCGCCGGTGAAATATTGACGACGCCGTTCGGGTCGAGGGAATGAATCGTCAGGCTCGACAGAGCCAGGGCGTCGAACATCTTCGTCCGCGCATCCCGCAGCAGCCGATCGCATCCCACATCCGCGCTCGGATCCCGCAACGGGGCTTGCACAATCAGGCTGCTTCCGATGAAGAACAGCGTCTTGCGCCGGGCCGTCGCGCCGCGCACGGCATCCGCGAGCCGCGTCACGGTGTCGAGCACACAGAGGCCACACAAGCAGCGCCCATCGCTCAGCCGATCAACCGCGAGACCCGGATCCAGGCTGGCCAATAGTTCCTTGGCGTCCTGTGAGACATCCGTGGAGAAGTCGTAGGCGAGGGCCTTCCGCAGCCGCGCATGGTCGGATGTGAAGGTCTGTGGCACGCCGCCGCTCGTCGACACCACGGCGGCGAGATCGTGCGGCCCCAAGGCATCAATGGCCGCCGTCGCGATCTTTCGCGCAGCGACCGTCGGCTGCCCCGGCGGAATGGAACGATCCATCAGGATGATGACAAGGCGGCCGTCCTGCTCGCCGACCTCGTTGGTCGCGACATCGGGCGGCACCGAGGCGGACCAGGCAGCCTCGACCTGCTGCGGTGCCGGCGGAAGCGTGATGGCGGAGAACGCCTTGATGGGCCGCGGGACGCCGTTCTCGAGGATCGTGAAATCCTCTGCGGTCAGGCCCTTGACCGGAACACGCTTGCCATCAAGAACGGAGACATCGATCTGCACGAGCTCCACGCCGCCGCGAAAGACGGGCCGGTCGCCCTGGTTCTGCGCCAGGAGGCCACACGAGAGCAAGACAAACGCGACGACCGAACCGATAGCGCGCACACGCATCGCAACTCCGTGCCCGGATGGCCAAT
>JBDTNQ010000025.1:0-40468 GCA_039933635.1 Acidobacteriota bacterium | reverse complement strand
GCGCTCGCCGAGCGCCGTCAATTGCCAGGCCTCTCCGTGGATTTGCTGCAGGAACACTCGTTGATGACCGCGCGCCTCGCCAAACGGCTGGTCGTGAATCAGCGCGTTGCGGATGACGCGTTCACGGCGGGGTTGCTGCACGACATCGGACAGATCGTCCTGAGCGTGAGCATGCCCGACAGGTATGCCGAGGTTCTGCGGACGTCGCGTCAGCGACCGCTGCACGAGGCCGAACAGGAACAGCTCGGCGTGTCCCACGCGGAAGTTGGCGCGTACCTGCTGGGCGTGTGGGGATTGCCCTTCAGCGTCGTGGAAGCCGTCGCGTACCACCATCGCCCGAGTGCCGTCGAAGCGGGCGATCGCGAAGTGCTCGCGGCAGTGCACGTCGCGGACACACTGGTCGAAGCCGGCGACGCCGCTGGATCGCCGACCGTCGGTGTCGATCTCGCCTTTCTCGAGGCCAGCGGCTGGGCGTCGGCCCTGCCAAAAGCGCGCGAATGGTCCGCCGCCACACGGTTCATCGAGGACCGGGAGCCGGCGCGTCGATCGCCCGGGCATCCTTCGCGACCGAGGAGCGGCTGATGGGGCTCCCAGAACGTCCGTCTGGACACGTCAACAGCCCGAACACACCCTACGCCCTGTTCGTCGATGACGAAGCGAACATTCTCGACGCCATCACCATGGCGCTGCGCGGGCGGAACTTCCGCATTCTCACGGCCGCGAGTCCGACTGAGGCATTCGAACTCATCTCGCGCGAATCGATCGGCGTCGTCGTCAGCGACGAACAGATGCCGGCCATGTCCGGCACGGATTTTCTGACCGAGCTACGCCGTCGGCATCCCGAGATCGTCCGCATGGTGCTCAGCGGCACCATGGATCCACGGACCATCTCGCGCGCGGTGAACGAGGCCGGCGTGTTCCGGTACTTGCTCAAACCCTGCACGCCCGCGGACCTGGGCCTGGCCGTCCAGCAGGCGCTCGAGGCGCACGTCGTGCATCGCACCGGCACACCGCAGCGTCAGTTGGACCTGTCCATCGACGATGCCATGCGCTCGATGCATATGGTGATGCAGCCGATCTACGGCAGCCGAGGCGGCGAACTCTTCGCTCACGAGGCGCTGATGCGGCTTCCTGCGGACATGGACGCAAGCGCGGGCGATCTGCTCGACGCGGCCGATGCCGCCGGTCGGCTGTGGGAAGTGGAACGCGCTATTCGTGCCTGCATTACGACGCGCCTCGACCAGCGCCCGAGGGGCACCTCCGTCTTCGTCAACCTCCACCCGCGGTCGTTGCTGGATCCGCAGCTCTATTCCACGGACGATCCGCTCGCCGCATACGCCGAAGCGATCGTGCTGGAGATCACCGAACGCGGTTCCCTCGAAGAGGTGGACGACCTTCGTCATCGCATCGAGCTGCTGCGCGAGTGCGGCTATCGAGTGGCCATTGACGACATGGGATCGGGCTATTCGGGCCTGACCGCATTCACGACCATCCTCCCGGACTTCGTGAAATTCGACCGCGAACTCATCCGTGCGATGCACAGCACGCCGTCGAAGCACAAACTCGTCCGCTCGATCGCCGCCGTCTGCCGGGAGCTGTCCATTACCACGGTGGCCGAGGGCGTCGAAGAAGAGAACGACCTCAAGGCCGCGCGCCAGATGGGCTGCAATCTGCTCCAGGGCTACCTCCTCGGCCGCCCCGCCGCCGACTACTGCACGACGCGATCGGAACTCTGCGACTAGTCGGGCCCGAGTGTTGCGACAGTCCCTGCAAACAGCTCATGACGGGCGTCAGAAGCCCCGATGACTCGACCGACCAGACGGACCTGATTCTGTCTATGCGCTGATCTTCGCCTCGGCGTCGCGACGCACGAGCGTGGTCCATTGCTCGAGGCGGGTGCCGAGGCCGGCGTCATCAATGAAGTGGCGATCGATGGCAGGCTCGACGTCTGGGCCTTTTTCCGCCGCATCGGCGAAGGCTTCGCTCACGTGGAGGGCCGCAAGGACTTCACGTGGTCCGGCAGGCACGAGCGACGGGGAGTGATGATGCGCCACGGCTTCCACGATGGTGAAGGGGAGGCCCCACAAGCCGAGCAGATAGGCGCCGACCGTCGCGTGCGTCACACCCAGTCGGGCACGCTCCACGTCTTCCACGGACCGGCCAGTCAACTGGACCTCACGGCACACGGCGCTGAACTCGGCCGGCATGCCCAGCCCGAGGACGATCTGGCCGATGTCGTGCACCATGGCGGCGGTGAACGCCTCGTCGATCCGCACGGGGTCGTTGACAAACCGGCGTGCCAGCTGCGCGGTGTGCTGGGCATGGCGCTGGAACTGCTCGAGTGAGAAGCCGGGCACGTCAACGGACGGCAGGGTCGCAAAGACGTGCGCGCCGAGCGATAAGCCTTTCAGCAGCTCGACGCCAAGGTACATGACGGCCTGCTGCACGGACACGACCTGCCGGCTGAGTCCGAAAAACGGCGAGTTCACGAGCTGCAGGACCTTCACCGCCATTGCCGTGTCGCGCTCGACAATGGCCGCCACGTCCTGCCACACGACGTCGGGTTGCGCGAGCGCCTGCGCCAGTTCCCAGTACGTGGCCGGCGCAGACGGCAGGCGATCGAGCTGGCCGGCGGCTCGCCGAATGACCTCGTTCGCGAGCAGGTCCCGCAGCGCGCACGTGCGCTCGAGTGCCGCCCGCAGGCTCTCGGCCTCGCACGGCTTGCTCAGGAACTGATGCGCCACGGAGAGGGCACGCACCATCGCGGCCCGTTCCGCGTGCCCCGACAGCACGATGCGAACGACGCCCGGATGGTCGGCCTTCACGTGACGCAGAAGCGTTGCGCCATCCATGCCCGGCATGCGCATGTCCGACACGATGACGTCGAAGGACGCGCGACTGAGCTCGGTCAGCGCCGCCTCGCCGCTCGTCACGAATGACATGTCCCAGACGTGACGCTGCCGGCGGAACAGATTCCGCAGACCGTCCAGCACCTGGACCTCGTCGTCGACGAACAGAATCCGCTTGTGCCTCATGACTGGCTCCGTGCGTCCCGAGCCGGCGTGATCGGCAGCCGAAGGTAGAACGTGGTGCCGCGTCCCAGTTCCGTATCGAAGGTCAGATGGCCGCCGTGGGTCTCGACGACCACCGATCGGGCGATGGCGAGCCCCTGGCCCGTACCCCGGCCGACTTCCTTCGTCGTGAAGAACGGATCGAAGAGTCGCCCCTGGATCGATGCGGGAATACCGCCGCCGCTGTCGGCGATCGCGATGATGACGTGATCGCCGTCCTGCCTGGTGCTGACGGTGATCCGCCCTCGCTCTTCGGTCCCCTTGACCACATCGCCAATCGCGTGGGCCGCGTTCACGATGATGTTCAGCACGGCCTGGTTGACGTCGCCGCCGTGACAGGTCACGAGCGGCAAGTCGCCGAAGTCGACATCGACGTCGGCCACGTACTTGTATTCATTGCGCGCGATGACCAGTGTGCTCTGCACCGCCTGATTGAGGTCGACGGAGGTCATCTCCTTCTGGTCCGGATGCGCGAATTCCTTCATCGAGCGGACGATGGTCGCCACGCGGTCGAGCCCGTCGAGGGATCGCGTCAGCGCCTTCGGCACGTTCTCGAGCAGGTAGTCGAGATCAGCCGTCTGCTCGGCTTCGAGGACCTCGGCCGACGCCACCGCGGATGCGGAACCCTCGATCACGGACTGGTTCACGCGCTGGTAGTGCGCGAGCAGACCTGCGAGATCGGTCATCGCGTCGCGGACGAAATGCACACTGTCACTCACGAACTGGACCGGCGTGTTGATCTCGTGCGCGACACCGGCAGCGAGGCGGCCGATGGACTCGAGCTTCTGCGATTGGTGCAGGCCCGCTTCGAGCTTCTTCTGTTCGGTGATGTCGAGGGTGACGCCGCGCACGATACCGGCGCGGTCAGGCTGCTCGCGATGCACGCTCATCACGCTGCGGACGTATCCCAGCCGCCCATCGGCCACGCACACCCGGTAGTCGAGCGCCAGATCCTGCGTCTCGGGTGAGTGAATCAGCGCTTCCATCTGCTTGCGCACGTGCTCGCGATCGTCCTCGTACACCACGTCGAGGATCGAAGCGCCATTCTTCAGCAAGGCTTCCGGATCCCAGCCGAACACACGCGCGGCCTGAGGAGAAATGTAGGACAGCGTCCACGTGGCGCCGTCCATCTCCCACGGCACAGCGTGGGTGCTCTCGACGAGCATTTTGTAGCGATCGAGGCTGGCGCGGAGCTCCATGGTCCGTTTGTCGACCGCGGCTTCCGCCTGTTTCAGCTCGGTGATGTCGCGCGAGAGCCCGAACGTGCCGACGACGCGGCCCGCCTTGTCGCGGAGCGGCATCTTGGTGGTCGTGACCCACCGTTGCTGGCCATCCAGGCGCAGTTCACGCTCCGTCTGGGAAATGACCGGCGAGCCGCCGTTGATGATCCGCAACTCGTCCAGGTACGCCGAGCGGGCATGCTCAACGCTGAAGAAATCCGCGTCTGTCTTGCCGATGAGTTCGCCCGGATCCGCCACGCCCACCCGGTCCGCGAGCGATTTGCTGACCTTGAGGAACCTCGAGTGCTCGTCCTTGAAGTAGATACTGTCCGGGCTCGTGTCGAGCATGGCCCGCAGCAGCTCGCGCTCCAGGTGGAGCTGCTCTTCCATCACGTTGCGTTCCGTCCCGTCCCAGAACACGCACTGCACGCCCGTGACCGTGCCGTTTGCATCGCGGACCGGCGTCTTGACCACCTGGATGAAGGTCTTGCCGGTCGCCGACTGGTGTGTCTCGAAGACACCGAAGGTCTCGCCGGACTCGACGACGAAGCGATCGTCCGCGCGATACTTCAGCGCGAGATCCTCCGGGTACAACTCGAAGTCCGTCTTGCCGATCAATTCCTCACGCGTGCGCCCAATCGTCTGGCAGAACCGGGCGTTCACGAACGTGAACCGGCCCTCGATATCCTTCTGCATGATGTTGTGCGGCAGGCTCTCGACCAGCGAGCGATAGAACTCCAGCGACGGCGCAGACGGATGGGGTGTCCGCGTCACAGAATGCGGAGCGGGCGGAGCGGCGGTCGGACCGGTCACAAACATCCCCTTCTCTCTGTGCGTGCGGGCGGAAGCCCCTAACAAGTGTCCAATCGGCAGAAACGTCGGAAGAAGGAGGGCTGACCACGCCCAGGGGAACACGACGGTCGGCGCGCCTGCGGGAAGGACCGCGCAGAATCCCGCCAAGCAGAGCAAAACATACCGGGTGACTTGGTCGGGCGGGAACGACACGATTGTTCGCAACGCGGCTGGCCCGATGGGCAGGGAACGGTTAGAGTGGAGATCTTCCCGGCCGACATCCCACCACGTAAAAAAGGATCAGCTCTATGGATCAACTCGAGACACTGAAGGCCAAGTACGCACCCGCTCTGCAGGTGATCACGCAGAAGGGTGTGCACGTGACCCAACTGCACGTGCACGACAACAAACTCACCATCAAGGGCGCCGCGCCCTCCGAGCAGGCGAAGAACGAGGTGTGGACCGCCATCAAGGCGGTCGATTCCACATTCAGCGATGTGTCGATGGATCTGGCGATCGATTCATCGCTGCCAGCGCCGGCAGCGACGCAGACCTACACGGTCGCCACAGGTGACACGTTGTCCAAGATCAGCAAACAGTTCTACGGCAACGCGAACGCGTATATGAAGATCTTCGATGCCAACAAGGATCAACTGAAGGATCCGAACGTGATCAAGCCCGGTCAAGTCCTGAAGATTCCGGCATAGGTCCGTGTCGAGGTGGGAGGGTTCGAAGGTCGAACCTTCCCATCTTTACCTGTCGCACGTTCGTGCCAGGAAGATCTCGCAAAAACACTAAGCATTAGTGCTGTTTCTTAATGGGAACGGTTCTTGATACCTACCTCGCCAGGAGGTCATCATGAGCCTGAACCTGTTCGACTCAGATATCGATATCCAGGAGCCCGCGCGCCCGCTGTACGCCAAGAACCGGGTGGTCGCCGCGATTGCGGCGGTGTGTCTCATCGGATCGGGCGCGTTCGTCGCAGCCAGACACGGCGCACGGCCTGCGGCGGTCAACCAGAGCGCACCGAGCACGATGCAGGCGCCTGATACGCAGAGCCTTACTCCGGCAAGCTCGGAGCCGGCGGTGGCGATAGCACCCGAACCTGCTCCTGCGGCTGAGGCGCCCGTTGTCCCGACGCCGGCACCAGCGGCCAAGCCGGCTCCAAAGCCGGTACCGAAACCGTCGACGTCAACCCCGAAAACGGTTCCGACTCCATCCGTTCCGGTGCCAACGCCCGAGCCATTGATGCCAATGGTGACGCCGCCAGTCGCTCCCGCGCCACCTGTGACGGCTCCCGCCCCGGCACCGGTGGAGCCGCCATCCGCGCCGGAGACCCCGGCACCGACAGCACCGGAACCGCCGGCCCCTGCGCCAGCGGCGCCCGAGACGCCGACACCCGCACCAACGGCTCCGGCCGTGCCGGAACAGGCGCCCACGACGCCGTCGAACTAGCTCAGTCGTGAAATGCAGAACCCCCGGGCCGGAAGCCGGCTCGGGGGTTTTCGCTGTCCAATTCGCCTTCCCGAACTCTCGGGATTGACGCGAAACCTATCGTCGTTCGTCGAGAAATCCGAAGGCGTAAACGGTGCCGTCCGTTCCGCCGACGTAGATTTGACCGAGCGCGCTCCAGAAACTCACAGGCGACGCGGCTGAAGTCATCGCCTTCTGGCTGCTCCAGAGCGCTTTGCCTGAGGCCCCGTCGTACGCGTGCAGAACCGCCGGCGACGCGGCGCGTCCGGCCGACAGCGCAAACACGACGCCGTTGACAACGATCGGCGATGCCGGCGACACGAGATCGTTCGACGTCCACGCAGCCTGTAGTGAAGGAGCGGCGCCGCTGCTCGTGAGCTTCAACGCGACGACAGCTCCGGATGCCGTTGCGCCGTTGGTCGCGCTCGCGCCTGCGGGCTGCCCCGACACTGGCACCAGCACCCACGACGCCCCACCTGCGCCGGCCGCGCCTTCCTGCCACGTCGCAAGGGCATCGGCTGAGATGGTCCCGGTCGCCGACGTCAGCTTCGCGGAAGCAGCGAGCGGCGTCGCGTGATTCGCGCCGCCGAGTGACGAAGCATTGAGCAGCAAGACGCGTCCGTCCTTCGTCGCGGCGGCGACCAGTTCACGGTCACCGTCACGCAGGATCGTGGGACCCGTCACGAACTCCGCGTTGGGTTGCGTATACCAATCCTTCACCTGCAGGGTCTTCGCATCGAGTGCGACGATGGCGTTCGCCCGGCCCTCGCCGGTCGTCTGGCCCGGTCCGATCGCGGCGATGAGGGTGCCGTCACCCGTGAACGCGATCGCTCCAACGACGCCGCCGCCGCTGGTCTTCCAAGACGTCACGGCCTTGTCGGGACCAGCCAGATCGATCGCGAAGATTCCGTTTGGCGCGCCGCCGCATCCGCCGCTCGTGGCGGCATACATCGTCGTATTCACCGCAATCGGATCGGACCAACGTGAGTTGGCGGGAACGAACGGTGCCGGCTTCTGGAGGTCCTTGCCGGACTGCAATCCGATGACGTGCAACATGCCGTCGCTCGACACGGCGTACATCACGCCAGAGGGCCGTCCGAGGCCACCACCGCTGTTTGCAGCCGCTGGCGCGCCGGGAATGCCACCACCCGCGGGTTGTGCCCCACGACCCGGGCCTCCAGCCTGTGCACCTGCGGGGCCGGGCGCTCCAGCGGGCGGTGCGCCGGGAGCCGCAGCGGGCGCACCGGCGCCTGCAGGTTGTCCTGCGGGCGCACCCGCTGGCGGAGCGGCCGGGTCACCACCACGCGCGGGAGCCGGCGCGGCTCCACGTCCAGGCCCGCCTGCGCGCGCCTCGACCGGCACCCCTTCGCCGGGCTCGCCGAGAAGGCTGCGATATCCCGCGCCACCGCGACCACCAGCACGTCCCGGAGCAGCCACAGCCGGCGTGAGCGTGACGATGCGCGTCGCGGCGGCGGTGATGCCACCCGGGCACGCCGCTGTGGCGGCCGGCATGGCCGCGTCGAAGTGGCGTTGCCACACGACGTAGCCCGTGTCGTTGTCGAGCGCGTAGATGTTGTTGGAACTGCCTGCCACGACCGACATGGGCACGAAGAGCGTGACGCCATTCGCCGTCACACCCTGGGCGAGTCCCATCGACTGGCGTGCCTGATTGTCGAGCTTCTGCTTCCACTGCAGCTGAAATCCGGGTTTCGACATCGCGTCGACGGAGATCACCGGATCCATACGGATCCAGGAGGTGCGCTGGGCATCGGCGTGAGCCGTCAGCCACTCAGTGGTGCCGCGGCCGACCTGGGCGCCAACGGCCGCGCTGGCCAGCGTGGCAAGGAGGACAACGAGAAGAGAGCGTCGCGCGCGCATCAGGAATATCCTCCGCCTACCGGGCGATGCCGAAGCTATACAACATGCCGTCGAACGTCGCGATGTATGCGCGGCCGTTGGCAACGGTCAACCCACTGAAGTGATTCCACGACGTGATCCGCGTGCCACTCGACCAGAGCTCCTTGCCGCTCTGTCCGTCGAGCGCATAGAGCGTGGCGAACTTCGATCCCGGAATACGCCGATCGGGTCCGCTGCTGAGACCGCCGCCGTACCGCGGGCCGCCGGGTTCATCCCACGCCGCATCCTGTACGACCTGCGTGGCGTCCTCGCCCGCGTCATACGCGAAGACCACGCCGTTGGCGATCACGGTCTCTTCGGCCAGGTTCATATCGCGCGACAGCCACGCGGGCGTGAGCTGCCACTTGCCGGCCCGCTGTTCAACCTTGTACGCGCCCACACCACCGTGGGTCGGCCGGCCGTAGGTGATCGGCGGCGTGAACTCCTTGCTCACCGGTCCCCAGAAGGGCGCGAGTACCCACTGCGCGCCGGCGCTGTCCTGCCAGGCGCTCAGCGCGCCCCAGATCCCACGCCCATCGAACGCCTGCGCGTCGTTGCAGAGCAGCGACGTCTGCGAGAGCGCGGTGCGATGGTCGTCACCGCCCATCGCGTCGCGATCCAGCAGCCACATGCGGCATTCCTTACTCGTGCCCACCATGAACTTGCGGCCGCGATAGTCGAAGAGCACGGGCGTCGTGTTGACGTCGAGGTCGCGACGCCAGAGCCAGTTCGCGTTCGGTGCGCCGAAGTAATCCACGAGCTGCAACTGCTTGTTCGCGTCGAGTTTGACCGCCACGATCGCGTTGCCGAGGCTCTTGGTCACCGGGTTGAACTGGCCGTCGCCCGTTCCGAGAAACACCGTGCCGTCCGGCGCCACCGACGCGCCGCGGCGGCCCCAGAGGCCGCCACCCGCCGGAATGAACGTGCTCGCCCGCTTCGAGGCGAGGTCATACGAATAGAAGGAGTTGGTCACGCCGCCGCAGCCCTGGGCGCTGGCGGTGTAGATGACGCCGTCCTTGAGATTCAATGCGTACGGCTTGCCGTTGGACGGAATGAACTTCGCGGCCGGCACGATCTCCGCGCCATCAGCCAGGTTCACCTGTCGCAGACGGCCATCCCACGAGACGGCGTAGATCGTGTACACCCCCGGCGACGTCTGAGCCATCGTCGGCACCGCCGTCTGACCGCCCGGGCACAGCGTGTTGTTGACCGGCGCAAGGTTCGTCAGCGTGGTGTCGAAGTGCCGGTGCCAGATCTGCTTGCCGGTCGCCACGTCAATGCCGAACAGATCATCGGTGACGCCAGCGACGACGGCGAGTTCCCTCGGGCCTTGCGGCGTCGTGACGCGCTCCGCAATCAGCGGAGCAAAGAGATTGTGCATCGCTCGAGGCGTGCTCTCGAGCTTCAGCTTCCATAGCAGCTTGATGTCCTTCGCGTTCGCGGTCGTGAAGATCTTCTCGTCCTTCACCCAACCGGTGCGCCCGTTGTCGACGCCCTCAGTGAGGAAGTCCGCGCCCCAGACCGTGGCGGTGGACAACAGCACCAACGCCGCCAGTAGCTTCTGCACTCGCATAGATATCCCTCTCGCGTGGCACACGCCGCTCGTGTCCTACCCGGTGCGGGTGGGACGCGAGGTTGGCCTTTCGTCGTGGGCTCGATTGTAAGCCGCAGGTTACGAAGTAAAGACGGACCACCCATTCAGACGGGCGCCGCGCGAAATCAGGCCGTAGTTGCGGCCTGAGGGCCGTCTCGGGTTTTGCATGGCGGAACCCGATCAGCCGGGTGGCCCGTCACAGCCGTTCCGCGAGCGCCTCATAGAGTCCCCGCACAGGCACGCCACCCTCAGTGGAGCGCCCGCGCAGATGATGCAGACACGCCGGATCGTCCGTGACGAGCCAGGTGGCACCGGCCGCCTTACCGTCCGCCAGCCGAGCGTCGCTCAGACGGCTCGCGATCTCGGGATGCGTGAACTGGAGCCCACCCACCGACCCACACGGATGGCCGCGATGCTCGCGCCAGAACAACTCGCGCGCCTGTGGGCCGCCGAACGCGGCCCTGAGCAGCGTGCGAGGCGCAGGGCGCGAACGGCCCGTCCGCGCCGCATGACACGGATCGACATAGGCATAGATTCCGGCATCCACCGGCCGCAAGGACAGTTGACGCTGCAGCTGCGCATCCACGAGGACGTCGGCCACATCGCGAACGGTGACGCCGGCCGGCCACGTGACGCCCAGGCGCGACGGGTACACGTGGTCGAACGTCCATCGATCCCCGGCGCCGAGCACCAGCACCTCGGTCGCGCCGGTGCGCGCGACCTCGTCGATCACTCGAGCCGCGAGCATCGCCGCGGTGTCACGCAACCCGATCGAACTGGCAAGGAGACCGCTCGATCGGCCCTCGCAGATCGGCACGACCTTTCGGCCCGCGGCAGACAACAACGCCGTCGCCGCTGCGATCTCGCCGGCGCCAAGATGCTGGCCGGCATCGCCGACGAACAGCGCCGTCGTGCCCGTGTTTCCACTGGAGACCGGCGCCTCGTCGCGATACGGATTGGCATACGCGCGGAGCTTCTCATCAATCGCGCGCACGACCGGCACGGCCTCGCCACGCGCCACCACCCCGGTTCGCGCGGCGACGATGGCCTCGGGCAGCGGACGGTCGGTCACGCAGTGCGCCTGACAGAGGCCGCAGTCAGCGCACGCGTACAGCACGCCGGTGGTTTCCGGCGTCCACTGCAGTTGGCCGCGTCGTACCGACTCGATCGTCAGCGCCCAGGCGTGGGGCGTATACGTCTCGCGCGCGGTGACGTGCCCTACGGGACAGGCCTGCCGGCACATCCAGCAGTACCGGCAGCCTTCAGTGGTCTCGTCTGGAGTGGGTCGCTGGACCGCGGTCACGACGACTTCCTCTCAAATCCGACCTTGCCTGGATTCATGATGCGATTCGGGTCCATAGCGTCCTTGATGCGTTCGAGCAGCGGCCACGCGGCACCGTATTGCGCCGGCATGAAACGGCTCAGCTTGAGCCCCACGCCGTGATGCTCATTGGCCATGCCGCCGTTGGCCAGCGAGGTGTGTACCGCGACGTCCCAAATCTTGTCGTGGAGCGCCTGCGCCTCGGCAGGATCCTGCGGCGCCTCCTTGAGCAGGAATCGGTCGTAGAGGCTCGCGCCCCAGCGCCACCAGTGTGAGAAGTGCCCGATGTACCCGACGCCGAGATGGCCAAACGTGCCCTCGATCGCTTCCTTCTTTGCGTTGTAGAGCTTCTCGATCTTGTCGAAGGTCGCGACGGTCTCAATCGTGCCGTACATCGCCGGAAACTTGAGCGAGTGCGGTGGATAGTAGAAGTCGTATCGTTTCTCCCACCACTTCTCGCCCGGCTCGCGGCCGAGATCCTGAGCGCCAAGCTCTTCGGCAATTCGCATGGCGCGTTGCTCCTGCAGCGCGGCGATGTCGGCAAAGCCATCGAACCCGATGATCATGTACGCCCCGTCGAGCTCGTAGCCCAGGACGCGCTTGACCAGGAGCTTCGTCGATGGCGCGTCGTACATGCGGATGACAAGCGGCTCCAGCCGATCGGTCATCAGCCGCCGGCCCATCTCGATACCGGTCGCCACGTCCTTGAACAGCAGGGCGCGGAACAAGCGCACCTCGGGCAAACGCGTGATCTGCATCGTCGCCTCGGTGATGATGCCGAAGGTGCCTTCCGAGCCGAGGAAGAGGCGCATGAAATCCGGACCGGACGCGTGGTGGGGAACTTCGGGCGTTCGGATGATCGTGCCGTCGCCGAGCACCACTTCCATGTTCATCACGAGGTCTTCGGCCTTGCCGTATTTCGTGCTGATCGTGCCGGAACCGCGCGGCGCGAGATAGCCACCGAGCGTGGCGCAGTTGGCGGACGCCGGATAGTGCGGCAGCGTGAGGCCGCGATCGTTCAACGCCCATTCGAGCTGGCCCCCGTTCACGCCGGCCTGCGCACGCACCGTGAACGATCGGTCGTTGATCTCGAGAATCCGATTCATCCGCTTCATGTCGACCATGATGCCGCCATGAATCGGCAGCGCGCCGCCCTGGGTGCCCGAGCCGCCGCCCCACGGAATCACAGGCATCTGGTGCTCGTTACCAATGCGAATGATCGCGGCCACTTCCTCAGTGCTGCCCGGATGCACGATGACGTCGGGCGGCGGCGTGCGCCGGCCGCGATCGAGCCACATCTGCGGCATCCAGTACGCATCGACTGAATAGGTCAACAGGTCCGTATCACGCGTGGACACGTGATCGGACCCGACAATGGCCTCGAGCGAGCGGCGAACGTCTTCTGTCAGAGGCTTGAACATGAAATCAACCTTGCGATGCGTGTCCGCGCATCAGCTGCACGAACTTTTCGGCCGTCAGCTGCGCGAACGCGGCATCGTTCACGTGCAGATCGTATGTGGACAACTCGATGCCGGGCCGCAGGTTCGCGCGCACGGCGTCGAGAAAGGCCGCGTCCGCCGCGGGATCCCAGAACAGCCCACCCGGCACATTGGGAATGGAAAGGCCGGCCGTCGGCACCATCACCGCCACCGGTCCGGTGGCCTCGTTCAGACGTTCGGCGAATCGCCGCCCCATCTCACGCATCTCGTCGGTGGAGGTTCGCACGAGGGTGAACTCGGGATTGTGAAAATACTCGGCGCGCCCGCGCAGCGTCGGTGGAATGGACTCGACCCGTCCATGCGTGGCGAAGTCGAGTCCACCGGGCACCACCACTTGCGGAAGACCGAGCCGGCCAATGCGTCGCAGCCGCTCCGGACCCGCATCATGGAACCCGTGCTGGATTTCGCCGCTCAGCTCATTGGTCGTGTAGTCGATGATGCCGTCGAACAGACCCTGCTCGGCCAGCTCTTCCATCGCCTGCCCGCCGACGCCGTTCGCGTGGAAGATCACGGCTTCGTAGCCATGCTTCGCGAGTTCGTCGCGCACCACCATCACACCCTTCGTCGTCTGCCCCAGCATCGTCACGCCCACGCGCCGCTGGCCGCCGGTGATCTCGAGCACGTGCCCGTGCTGCACCATGCCGGCAAGCGCCGCGGCAACGTTGTCGAAGATCGTCGTGCTGATGGGGTTCAACCCCAGGATGTCGATCACCGAATGGATGACGATGATGTCCTTCGTGCCGATGAGGGGCCCGAACTTCCGGTGACCCGACGCGATGGGGGTGACGATGAACTTCGGCACGCCGATGGGGAGGCACATCATCGCGCTGGCCCCCAGCACGGCACCCTCAGCGCCGCCCAGGGTCGCGACGCCGTGCAGACGACCGTCCGCGTACAGATTCAACGCGAGCGCGCGCAGTCCGGGCAGCATCCCGTGCACGGCTTTGCCGCGGCTTCCCGCCTGGCGCAACGCGTCGATCGTCGTCCCCGCGAGCCGGGCCACCTCTTCACGAGTCACGTCCGGGACGATATCCAGCGGTTCACCGAGAATTCCCGAGTCCGCCACGATCGTACCGACACCGAGGGCCCGGAGGCGATCGCGCAGGTACGCGATCTCCGGGCCTTTGGTGTCGAGGGTGCCAATAAGGAGGACGGATTTCATTTCGGGTACGACGGGTACGACCGGTACGTCGGGGACAACCCGTACGTCGGGGACAACGTCTACATATTCTTCCTGAGCGTCTTGATCGTCTCGTCCACGAGCCACGAGTAGAACTCGTCGGAGAGATTGCCCGTACCGTGGTCGACCATGAACTTCAGTTCGTCGGCAGACAGCTCGACATGCCCCTGCTCCATGGCGTTCTTGTACGGATTGGCAGGCGTGCGATCGACCGGCGCGACGAATTCGACGGTGAGGGCGCCATCGTAGCCAATCTCCTTGAGCGTGGCGATGATCTTTCCCCAGTTGAGCGCGCCCATCCCGCAGGCCATGCGGTTGTTGTCGGCCACGTGAAAGTCGTTGAGCCGCTTGCCGACTTTACGGATGGCCTCGAACATGTCCTTCTCTTCGATGTTCATGTGGAACGCGTCGAGACAGACACCGCACTGCGGGCCAACGGTCTCGGCCAACAACAAGGCCTGGTCCGATCGGCTGACGAAATAGGTCTCGAAGCGGTTGAGCGGCTCGATCGCCAGCCGCACGCCTTCCTTCATGCCGTGCTCGTAGCAGGCCTTCAGGCTCTCCACCGCCCATTTCCACTCTTCCTCTGGCGAGGCTTCGGGGGTGAGCTTGCCGACCGTGCACGGCACGATCGTAATTTCCTGGCCGCCGAGTTCCTTCACCATGGTGATGGTGTCCCGGACGTATTTGACGGACATCGCTCGATTGGCCTCGTTGGCCGTCAGCAGGTTGCGGTCGCCCATCATCAGCGTCACGCTGCCCCAGCAGGTCAGCCGGTGATCTTTCAGCAGCTTGCCGACGTGCTTCGTGTCATACCGCTCCGGCTCGCCACTGATCTCCATGGCGTCATAGCCACATTTGGCCAGCCGGGCAATCGTGACCTCGATCGGCTCTGCCCGCATCCAGTTGTGCATCGCGACTTGCATCGGGACGTCCCTCCTACAGAATCCTCGTCGGCTCAGGCGTAATCCAAGCCGATCGCACTTCGTGCATGTATAAGCGCAGACAGGGTGGCACCGGTGGGCCGCCCGGGGCAAGTAAGGAATCCAACCGTGCGTCGTCGTCTTGCAGAGCGGAATGGCCGGCGATGCCGATGGGCCGAAGCGAGCGTGTTATCCGCGCCGTTTCACCGGCCCGAGGCGCGCAGGGTTCGAAACGCGTGATCCAGGCGGGACCATTGGTTTCACTGTACGGAACGCCTTACAGGGTCCCAGCGCGCTCGGCCCGAGCACTACCGGTGGTAGTAGTACCCGCGCCTCGCGCGCACGGACACAGCGGGCCGAATTGACCGTCACCATCACCTCGTGGAACTTGCCGTCCGGTGTCGGCGAACATCTGCGCCACCGCCGGCTGCCGGTGTTGTCGGCAACGGAGGCCGAGAATTCGAGCGCCTGGCTCACCACCTCGGAGGCCTTCTTCTGTGCGGTGCTCACCAGGTTCGACATCAGCGGCGGCTCCAGCCTTGGAGCCAGACGGGAGCCCAGAAGAGCCTTGCCGTAGACGTAGTCCTGGAGCGTGTCCAGGGCCGTCGGATCGAACGTATAGACGACGACGTTGGCGCGTTCCGCCATTCGAAAGAAGGCCGTCATCGCACGCACAATGTTGTCGTAGCTATCACGTGGCACACCCGGCCCGACGTACACGATCACTTTCTGCCGGTCCGTCAGCCGCTCCAGGGCGCTGACGGTGTTTTCCAGCGTGGCCACGGTGCGCCAATAGCGCGGCTCCTCGTCTTCCCAGGTCTGGCGCGTCGGCGGCAGCGCCAGGAAACCGCCGGGATCGAACGTGCGCCGAGAACCACAGCGGCTGCCATCAGGACGGGCACGGCAAGCAGCGTCACCAGCGACCGATCGGCGAAGCGGTCGCGACGACAGAACGGGCGCGTCCTCCTCCCGCCGGGGGAAGGAATCATGGAGTGCAGCCGCGTTCCATGTCGAGGGTCATCTGGGGGCGAGACAGGATCGGGCGGGAGATGTTCCGGCGGTCCGAACAGAATTCGTTCGGACCGCCTGGGGCGTGTTGTTAGAACGTGAAACGCAGACCGAGCTGAATCACGCGGTTCGTGGATGCCCGCACGCCGGTGACACGGCCGAAGTTCGTGTCGGTCTGGACGCCGGTGGCGAAATTGAACACCGCGCTGTTGTCAACGGCTGCGTACTGCGTCGAATTGAACGCGTTGTACATCTCGATGCGGACCTGCAGGTTGCGCCGGTCTGCCATCGCGAAGTTCTTGAACAGGGTGATGTCGTGGTTGACGAACCCCAGATTGACCCACTCGTCGCCGAGCGCCGTGCCCTGGTAGAACGTGTCACCCGCGCTGGTCGTCGGACCGGCGGGTCCGATGCACTCGGTCTTGAACTGACGGTCAAACGTCCGTTCGCTGCGCGGCAGGTTCGGGTCGCACAGGAGCGTGACGCGCGAGCCGCCAAGCCCCTGCGTCAGATCGCCGGTGGGTGCGCCGGTGAAGGCGTAGCTGAATCCACTGCGGGTCCCGCCGGTCAACGTGGTCACGCCCGACAGCTGCCAGCCGTCGAACACGCCCTTGGCAATCGGGTTCTCCCCAAGGAACCGGCTCAGCCCCGGCACCAGGTAGTTGTAGCTGAACACCAGGTTGTGCGGACGGCTGCCCGCCGCGCTCGTGTTGCGGGCCCGGTTCTCGGCCTCGGTGCGGAAGTAGTCCCAGCCACGAAGGCCGCTCTGGCGCGATCCCGTGTAGGCAATGCTGCCAGCAAAGCCATTCGACAAGCGGCGCGAGACGCTGACCTGGATCGAGTGGTAGGTCAGACCATCCTTGAAATACTGTCGCTGATCGATCGTGCCGAGGCCGGCATACGGCCGCCGGAAGTCGTCCTGGATCCGCTGCGTGAAGTTCTGGGTCGGGTCCAGGTTCGACTGCACGTTCGTGTTCAGCAGCGACGGATCAAGGCTGTTGATCGCCACATTGCGGGCCACGTTGCGCTGGGTATTGCCCACATACGACACGTCTGCCAGGAGCTTGAGCGGCAGTTCACGCTGCACGCCGATGCTCCAGTTGTGGAGTGTCGCGGGCTTGTAGGGCGTGAAGGCATTCTGCGAGGCCGGATTGCGGGTGAGCGGCGAGCTCTGCAGCAGCGCCAGCGTCGTCCAGTCCGTCGAGAACGTGTCGACGAGGGGCGACCGCTCGATGAGCGACAGGACGTCGTCATCCTGGTAACGGTCGTAGTTGGTGCCGAAACCGCCGCGGACGGCGGTCCTGCCGTCGCCTGTGACGTCCCACGCGAAGCCAATGCGCGGCGCCGGGCGGAAGTTGTTCAGGCTGTAGGTGGGCGGATTGCCGTCGGCGACAACGACGCCGTTGTTGGGGTCACCGGAACCTTCGACGACCTTGCCGACGAAGGTGCTGTTCCGGATCTCGCCTGTCAGCGGATTGCGCGCCAGCCGCTGGGTGCCTGAGCACGTCGCCGCGTTGTTGGGGCACACGGGTGTCCACAGCTTGACGGCCTTGGTTGGATCGTATTTTGTCGGATCGAAGTAGGCGACCTGCTGACCGGCGACGTTCGTCGGGCCGAGATAGACGAAACGAATCCCATAGTCCACAGTGAACTTGCGGGAAAGACGCCAGTTGTCCTGGGCGAAGAACTCGGTCTGATTGAAGCGACCCTGCGCGAACGGATGCGCCGTCGATTCCGTGTAGGTGTTCACCGAGCCGAGCAGCGCGTTCGCGTACCCGAAGTTGGTGTCGAACGGATTGCTCGTATTCCCGTTGAAGTTGTACGTGCCGTTGTACGAGGATGCGCGCTGAGCGGGACGCGACGTGCGCTCCAGGTACACCCCGAACTTCATGTTGTGCCGGCCGTGGAGTTCGGTCAGATTCGCCGAGAGATTCTTGATGGCGTTTCTGGCCGTGAACGGATAACGGTTCGTGAAGCCGGTGCCCGGCGTGTTCGGCAGCGCGTTGGTGCCGCCGAAGGACATGGTCGGCAACACCTGCATGGGATTCGCCGCGGGGAAGAACGGCGTGTGCAAGGGCAGCACGTTCGGGTACTGATTGCGGGTCAGCTCGCCGTCGTTCAGCGGATACACCAACTGCTCGGACCAGTTCATGCCGCCGATCACCTCGAGCACGCGCGCCGGGCTGAACGTGTGGATCAACGTGTTCACCGTGCTGAACGTGTTGATGTCGTAGGAGTTCTGCATCTGCGGCCAGGCGCCCTGCGTGAAGAGCCCAATCGGGTTGCCGTAGCCGCGGTGGAAGATCTCCTTGCCGAGCTGCTCGCGCGAGTAGAACGTCGTACCCGGGCGGAGGTTGTAGTCCACACGAACGACGTTCTCCCGCCGCAGTTTCTCGACGGGCGAGTCGAACTGGTAGTTGTACTGTTGGCCGCCAGTGGGATCGGTGACATTCGGCAGCGGGAACAGGTTCATCATCGCCCGGCCGAGCGGGCTGATCCGGTTCTGCGGGATCACATTCCCCGGGAAGCAGGCAGGTCCGCCGCTGTTGACGTTGCAAGCGCCGGCGAGAAGCGGATCCCGGATGAAACGCAGCTGCCCGGCATTGTTACGCGTCTGTGAGAAGTCTCCGTTGCGCTCCAGCGCCGTCGGCATCGTGCTGCTCTGCACACCCAGGGGATCGGTCCGTGGCAGCAGGTCGAGCGAGTAGAAGAAGAAGAGCTTGTCGCGCTTGCTGTTGAAGTCGGAGCCAGGCAGTAGCACGGGTCCGCCAAGCGTGAACGCCGAGTTGTTATAGGCGTACGGCGCGTTCAGACAGAGCGGCGAGTCGTTCCCCAACAACTTCTGCGCATCGCAGGTCCGCCGGCGGTCCCACGAATTCGCGTTGAAGCTCTTGTCACGCTTGTAGTACGCCGCCGAACCGGTGAAGTGGGAACTGCCGCTCTTGGTGACCACCGTGATGGTCGCGCCTGAGCTGCGGCCGTACTCGGCCTGGAAGTTCGAGGCCTGCACCTTCACTTCCGCAATCGAGTCGAGGGCCGGCGCCGCGTAGTTGCCGGAGTTCGACCCGGTGTCCTTGTTGGTGACGCCGTCATACGAGAAGTTGAAGTTCGTGTTGCCGTTGATGGTCATGTTCCCGACCGATCCCCAGCCAGGTGCATCGCGCGCGGAGGTGTCGACGACACCCGGCAACACCTTCAGCGTGCCCATGAAGTCGCGGCCACGCAGGCCGGTGTCCTGAATCTGAGCGGCGTTGATCGTGGCCGAGCGCTCGCCGCTCTGTGTCTGCGCGCGCAGATCCTCGGCCAGGACGGAGACGGATTCGCTGAGACCGCCAACCTGCAGCGTGATCGGCTGCAACGCGACGCGTTCGGTGGAGGTAACGACGATACCCTTCTGTTCGTACGACTTGAAGCCGGAGAGCGTGACCTTGAGGTCGTAGGTCCCGCCGAAAATATTCGTAATGACGAAGGCGCCCTGCGCGTCCGTCACCGTTTCACGGGTCACCTGGGTCGCGGTATTCCGCGCCGAGACCGTGGCTCCCGGAACAGCGCCCTTCTGATCGTCAAGGACGGTTCCGCCGATCTGTCCTGTCAATCCCTGTGCGTACGCCGGGGCCACGCCCCACAGCAGCAGGGCCAGCGCGCAGCCGAGAGCAGTGCCTCGGAATTGCATAAACCTCACATTTTCCTCCTCGCATGCACACGTCCGGCGGAGCACGGGCAAGAACCATCCGCTGAGTTGTGCGTTGCGGCGGTAGTCTGCGCTGCAGTCCGAATTGGCTCAACCAGTTGCCAGAGTCTGTGGAGCGTTTCTGTAGATGAAACCGCAGCGTGGGCGGTGTGAGACCGCTTCCGCACGTCTGGGACAGCCAAATTGAGGTTCATCCGCGCCCGGCGCTGCGGGGCGGACATGGGACACGGACGGGTGGTCCGTTATGTCAGGTAGAACGCCCTCGCGGCTCAGTTGGCGCTGGTCTGCCGGACGGACAGGTCGAGCAGCGAGTCGTTCGGGTAGAAATGAAGCAGGTTGGAGGCCGTGATGACCTGATGCCGCACGAACTTGGCAGGCGGGGTCGGCCGCTGCCCCAGAATATCGAGGGCGAGCGCGATCAATTCATCGCCATACCGTTCGGGAAAATACGCCACGGAGCCGATGAGCGGTGTCCGCGCCTGACGCAACTCCGCCCGCGCATCAGGCTCAGCGTTCTGACCGACAATGGCGCAGGTGGTCGCGCGCCCGCATTCCTGGAACGCCCGCGCCGCCCCGAGCGCGCTCGAATCGTTCAGCGCCCCGACGAGCACGCGCTTCTTCTCCGATCGCTTCAGATGCTGGCGCACGCGCTCGAGCGACAGGTTGAACTGGCCATCGCCATCGATCGCCACCACCGGACAGCTGGTCATCACCTCGCGCAACGTCTCACGCAAGCCGGCGCTCACTCCGTCGATGCGCCCGTGCACCAATGAGCCCGTCCGCGCGGCGTGCAGCAGAATCACCTCGTCGACCTGGCCGTTCCACCGGCTCTTGGCCCAGCGGCCAAGATAGTGCCCTGCCAGCAGACCGGCCTGGTAGTTGTTGGCGCCGTAGTACGTCGCCCCGGGATGCGGTACGTGGACCGCGATGAACGGGATCCCGGCCTGCACGTAGCGCGCCGAGATCGCGGCCGCCGCGCTCTCGTCGATCTGAAACTCGATGGCGAGGTCGACCTTCTCCTTGATGAGTTGATCGGCGTTGCGTAACGCCGTCTTGGCGTTGCGCCGGTTGTCGAGGGTGATCAACTCGACGTCTTCGTTCTTGGCCGCCAGCACCAGACTGTCCTGCACGGCGCGCTGAAACGACGTGTCGTGCCCCAGCGCCGCGTAGCCGACGCGATACCGCTTGCGCCGATGCATCTCGGACGTGAGCCGGTACTGAGTGTCATCCACCTTTTCGATCAGCCCACAGTGACGCAGCGTGTGGAGCAGCCGAAAGCACAATCCCTTGTTGAACGTCGTCCGCTCCACGACGTCACGCAGGCGCAACGTCTCCCCACGCGAGCGGAACGCCCGGAGCACTTCGGACGCGTGGACCACAGATTGAATGACGTAGGATTTAGGCTCGGTTTTACTCATCGAGACAACGCTCGCAGCGGCGCGATGCCGGCTGGCGGGTCCTCCGTGGCGTAAGGGAATGACCGAATCTACCATGAACATTGATGAATCATGGGTGGATGTGAGAAGTCCGTCGCCGAACCGGCCATTCGCCAATACCCGCCGGATGGGGCAGTCGTTACGCTCTGCGTAACGAATCTCTGTCCCGCGAGCCGTTCCGCCCTCGCCGGGGTGATACTCGCATCACAACGTTGCTCGTCTGTACCGCGAGGGTTCGCATGTCCTGTCGCACGTCCGTCGCCACGCTGCTCGTTGCTATCGCCATGATCGCCGGGACGTTAGGGCTCGCCGGGCAGGCCCCCGATGCGACTGGACCGACGCGGACGGTTTACATCACCGCCACCGACGGCAAGGGCGCGCCCGTCATGGACCTGACTGCCGGCGACTTCCGGATCAGAGAAGACGGCAAGGCTCGCGTCGTTCAAGCCGCGGCGCTGTCGAGAACCGGGATGGCGATCGTGTTGATGATCGACGACAGCGGCCTCGGTCTGCAGTCGATCCGCGAAGGCGCCGGCGCCTTTATCACGCGGCTCAGGGGCAAAGCCCAGGTTTCGCTCGTCACGACGGCCGGGCGCAACGTCAAGCTGACCGACTTCACGGCCAGCACGCCGACGCTCATCGCCGCGCTCAACAAGACCTACGCCCGCAACACCAGCGGCGCCTATCTGCTCGACGGACTCTTCGAGGTGGCGGACGGCTTCACGACCGCGGAGATCCGGCGGCCGGTCATCGTGTCCGTCGCGGTCGAGGGTCAGGAATTCAGTACGACCAGAGCCGAGGACGTCCTCAACGCCCTGCTCCGAAGCCGGGCCCAGCTCTATGTCATTCGCCTGGGCAATCCAGTCATCGGTCAGTCGAACCCGCTCACGATGAACAGTGGGGAATCGCAGGCCAGCGAGAGTGTGCGCCTCAACGCGGTCCTGGGGCAGGGCCCCGCTCGCTCGGGCGGTCGCAGCGAGCAACTGATCCAGCACACGGGAATACCGCCGCTGATGGATCAGATTGCCATCGAGCTCGCCGATCAGTATGCCGTCACCTATGTCATCGCGGACTCGGCCGCGCGCGACGTGAAGCTCGAGGTGGAAACATCCCGCCGGGGCGTCAAGCTCCGCGCTCCCACCCGTGTGGGCACCGGTCGCTAGCCCAGCACTCTCCGGCTTGCCACCGGCCGGGCTGGTGGGGTATGTACGTATTTGCGATGTCGATGTGGACACTCCGCTCTTGTAGCTGTTGTCGAGGCCTCTGGTCCCGGCAGGCAGACGCGCGGACGTCGACACGCTTCAAATAGCGCCGCTTCGTTCACACTGCCTTCCGGGCCCGGGACGCACAGCGTTCCGGGCCTTTTTGTTTGGAGACGAGGACAATCCGCATGGCCACGACCGTGTTCATCCCCACCCCACTCCGGCCGTTCACCGACCAGCAGGCGACCGTGCAGGTGGCCGGCGCGAGCGTGGGCGAAGTGTTGCAGAACCTGGTGACCGTTCACGCCGAGCTCCGCAACCACCTGTTCGCGGCCGACGGCAAGCTGCGCAGCTTCGTCAACGTCTACCTGAACGACGAAGACATCCGCTACTTGAACAAGGAACAGACACCCGTCGGGGCCAGCGACACGGTCAGCATCGTGCCGTCGGTGGCGGGTGGCGCAGGTGAGGTGCGACCGTGACCGAACTGAACAGCGATGAAGTCCGGCGCTACAGCCGGCACCTGATCATGCCGGAAGTCGGCGTCGAGGGACAGCGCAAGCTCAAGGAAGCGCGCGTCCTCTGCATCGGCGCCGGAGGCCTCGGCTCCCCCGCGGCCCTCTACCTCGCCGCGGCAGGCGTCGGCACTCTCGGTCTCTGCGATTTCGACGCCGTCGACTTCAGCAACCTCCAACGCCAGGTGCTCTTCAGTACCGACGACGTCGGCCGGCCGAAGCTGCGCGCGGCCAGTGACCGGCTCAAAGGCCTCAATCCCAACATCCGCATCGTCGGGCACGAGACGATGCTGACGTCGGCCAACGCACTCGACATCTTCAAGGACTACGACATCATCGTCGACGGCGCGGACAACTTCCCCACGCGCTATCTCGTGAACGATGCGTGCGTCCTGTCGGGTAAGCCGAACGTCTACGGCAGCATTTTCCGCTTCGACGGACAGGTATCGATCTTCGCGACCAAGGGCGGTCCGTGCTACCGCTGCCTCTATCCCGAACCGCCACCGCCCGGCCTCGTGCCGAGCTGCGCGGAAGGCGGCGTCCTCGGCGTCCTTCCAGGCATCGTCGGCACCATCCAGGCGGCCGAGGCGATCAAGCTGATCCTCAAGATTGGCGAGTCGATGGTGGGACGCCTGCTGCTGTTCGACGCGCTGCAGATGAAATTCCGAATGCTCAAGCTGCAGCGGGACGTGAACTGCCCGGTCTGTGGTGATCACCCGACCGTCACGAAGCTCATCGACTACGAACAGTTCTGCGGGATCACGCCCCAGGTGAAGGCGGCGGATCAGGGCAAGGTGTCAGCCGACCAGGAGATGTCGGTGAGCGACCTCAAAGCCCGGCTCGATCAGCACAACGTGTTCCTGCTGGACGTGCGCGAACCGCGCGAGTGGGAGATCTCGCGCATCGAGGGCGCCACGTTGATCCCGCTCGGTGAACTGCCCAAGCGCCTGAGCGAGCTGCCCGATCCTACGAGCGGCCTCGAGATCGTCGTTCAGTGCAAGACCGGCATCCGCAGCGCGAAGGCCGTGAACCTGCTCCGCGAAAAAGGCTACACGCGCGTCAAGAACCTGCGTGGCGGGATCATGGAGTGGATCCAGCGGATCGATCCGAGCCTGCACTCGTACTGAACGTCTGCCCTGGACCTGAAGGTCCAGGGCTCCACGGACAGCTCGCGCCCGGACTCTCGTGGCCGACCCCGGGCTCCCGTTGCCGACTCGGACTCTCCTTCGGAGCCCCGGACCTTCAGGTCCGGGGTGCACCTAGTTCTCTTCGCTCCTGCTCGTCCGCGACGGATACGCACCGAAGATCTTCAACGAGCGCGTGAGGCCGGCGAGTTCGTCGAGGGCGGCGCGGACGGATGGGTCCGCAAGGTTCCCCTCGAAATCCACGTAGAAGAGGTACTCGAACGGGCGTCCGGGCATCGGTCGGGACTCGAGTTTCGTGAGATTCAGGCCGTGGCCCGCCAGGACGCCGAGGCAGGCGAGCAGCGCGCCGCGCTCGTGTTGCATCACGAACATCACGGACGTCTTACAGGGCACGCGGGGATCGAACGGTTCCGCTTCGCGCGCGATCACGAGAAACCGGGTGTAGTTTTCCCGGTGATTCGCGATGTCGCGCCGGATTAGATGCAGGCCGTGCAGCGCGGCAGCTTCCGCGCTCGCGATCGCGGCGTGCGTCGGATCGTTTTCCCGCTTCACGCGCTCCACGCTCATCGCCGTGTCGATGAACGTCTCGACCGTGCATTGCGGCAGGGACGCGAGAAAGGCCGTGCACTGCGAGAGCGCCTGCGGGTGCGAATACACCTTGCGCAGGCTCTCGAGCGGCACATCCGCGATGCCGACCAGACACATTTCAATCCGCAGCACTTCTTCGCCGACGATCGCGAGGTCGGTGTGCGAGAGGGCATCGTACGCGTCGTGCACCGAGCCGGACGTGGTGTTCTCGATCGGCAGCATCGCGTAGTCCGCGACGCCCGACCGCACTTCCTCGAGCATCGCGCGGAATGTGGGCAGACCCCGATAGGTCACGGGCGACTGACGCGGCGCAAAGAAGCGGCGCCCGGCAATGTGGCTGAAGGCGCCTTCGGCGCCCTGGAACACGACGGTGATGGGCCGGCCGGGCTCGTCGCGGCGGCTGGTGCCAAGGTGCAGCTCCTGGAGACGCACGGAGAAGTCGACCACCTCGCGAAACACCCGCGCGACAAACAGTTCGTCGAGGTCGTGTCCCCGTGCGCGTTCGGCCAGACGGGCAATCTGCCGGGCTTCCCGAAGCGGATCGCGCAAAGGCGCGTCGGAGCGCGCCTTGAAGTCGGCGACCTTCCTGACAATCTGCTGCCGCCGAGCCAGCACGTCGATCAGGTCGTCATCCACCTGATCCAACTCGCGCCGGAGATCTTCCAATGACGCCTTGGCCATAGAAAGATTATGCAACGGAGGTTCTGGGTTCCGAGGTTCTCCCTGGAGCCCCGGGCCTTCAGGCCCGGGGGTTGACCCTCGACCTGAAGGTCCAGGGCTCCGTTCAGAAGCTCGGAAGCGAACTGAACCTTGGTACCTGGCCAGAAGCCTGGACCCGAAGCGAAGCCATAAACATAACTGATTATGATTCAACTATTATTACATTGCGAAATACGACTTCGCCCGATATAAGAGTTGAACCCGGCCTGATGCGGCGAGCGGATCTCGCTGGCAGGGCGTGAGTTGGAGGCAGTGGCGATTCCCATGGGTGAGCAGGACGGACAGGCGAAGATGGCTCAGCGCAGCGCGCAGCTTGTGCACGGACCGCATCGGGCGGCCGCGCGCGCCATGCTGAAGGGTGCCGGCTTCACCGACGATGACCTCCGGAAGCCGCTGATTGGTATTGCCAACACCTGGATCGAGATCGGCCCCTGTAATCACCACCTCCGCGATCTGGCCGTGCACGTCCGCGCCGGCATTCGCGAAGCAGGCGGCACGCCGATGGAGTTCAACACCGTCTCCATCTCCGACGGCATCACCATGGGCACCTCCGGGATGCGGATGTCGCTCATCAGCCGCGAGCTCATCGCGGATTCGATCGAAATGGTGGTCGACGGCAACCAGCTCGACGGCGTGATCGCGCTCGTCGGGTGTGACAAGACCATTCCTGCGGGCGCGATGGCGCTGGCACGCGTGAACGTGCCGGGCCTCGTGCTCTACGGCGGATCGATCGCCCCCGGTCACTTCGGTGACAAGGACGTCACGATTCAGGACGTATTCGAGGCTGTCGGCGCGGAGGCGGCGGGCCGCATCACCACCAAGCAGCTCTGCGCGCTCGAAGACGTCGCGTGTCCCGGCGCGGGCGCCTGTGGCGGTCAGTTCACGGCGAACACAATGGCCGGAGTCTGCGAGTTTCTCGGGTTGTCGCCCATGGGCAGCAACAGCGTCCCCGCCACCGATCCGCACAAGGCCGCGGTCGCCAAGGCCGCGGGCGCGCTCGTGATGGACCTCGTGCGCAAGGGTCTGAAGCCCCGGCAGATTTTGACGCTTGACGCGTTCGAAAATGCGATCGCCTCGGTGGCCGCGACGGGCGGGTCCACCAACGCCGTGCTGCACCTGCTCGCGATTGCCCGCGAAGCCGGCGTGACGCTCGACCTGCAGGTCTTCAATCGCATCAGCGCGTCGGTGCCGTGGCTGGCTGACCTCAAGCCAGCCGGCCGATACGTGGCCACCGACATGCACCGGGCGGGCGGCAACGCCGTCGTGGCCAAACGGCTGCTCGAGCACGGCGTCCTCAAGGGCGACGCGATCACGGTGACGGGACAAACGCTGGGACAGGCCGCCGCGGCCGCCACGGAGCCCGCCGGACAGCCGGTCATCCGGCCGCTCTCGAATCCACTCTCGCCCACCGGTGGGCTGAAGATCCTGACCGGCAGCCTTGCTCCGGACGGATGCGTCGTGAAGGTGGCCGGACACACGCGTCATCGCCACTCCGGCCCGGCGCGTGTTTTTGAAAGCGAAGAAGCCGCGTTCGCCGCCGTCCAGACCGGGCTCATCATGCCCGGCGACGTCGTCGTCATCCGATACGAGGGCCCGAAGGGCGGCCCGGGCATGCGCGAGATGCTCGCGGTCACCGGTGCCATCGTGGGCGCGGGTCTCGGCGACAGCGTGGCGCTCGTGACCGACGGACGCTTCTCCGGCGCGACCCACGGATTCATGGTGGGCCACATCGCGCCGGAAGCCGCCTCGGGCGGCCCAATCGCGCTCGTGCGCACCGGCGACACGATCACGATCGACGAAACGACGCATCGCATTGACGTGGACGTCACGTCGGCCGAGCTGGCCGAGCGACAGAAGGCATGGACGGCCCCGGCGTCGAAGGCGACGCGCGGGGTGGTCTCGAAGTACGCGCAGCTGGTGTCATCGGCGGCGATCGGCGCGGTGACAGGGTGATCAAGGAGCAGACATGGAACGCATGACAGGTGCGGAGATTCTCTGGGAATGTCTCGTGCGCGAGGGGGTGACCGACATCTTCGGCTATCCCGGCGGCGCGATTCTGCCGGCGTATGACGCGATGCTGAAGTTTCCGCTTCGGCACGTCCTCGTCCGGCACGAACAGGGTGCCACGCACATGGCGGACGGCTACGCGCGCGCGACCGGCAAGGTCGGCGTGGCGGTCGCGACGAGCGGTCCGGGCGCCACCAACATGGTCACCGGCATCGCCACCGCGATGATGGACTCGGTGCCGATCATCTGCATCACCGGCCAGGTGGGCAGCCGGCTCATCGGCTCCGACGCGTTTCAGGAAACGGACATCACCGGCATCACGCTGCCCGTGACCAAGCACAACTACCTGGTCACACGCGCCGACGAAGTCGCGTCGGTCGTGCGTGAGGCGTTCCTGATCGCGCAGTCCGGACGTCCCGGCCCGGTCCTGATCGACATCACAAAAGACGCGCAACAGTCGTCAGCGATCTTCGACTGGGACGCGGCCGCGCCGTCGCCGTCGATCGTGCGGACCGTTCCGACGCCGGCCGAATCGAAGATGCGTGAGGCGCTCGCGCTCATCAAGGCGGCCAAGCGCCCCCTCGTCCTCGCCGGTCACGGGCTGATGCTCGCGAACGCCACCGAGGACATGCGCGCGTTCACCGACATCACGGGCGTGCCCGTGGCCGTCACGCTGCTCGGCATCGGCTGTCTGCCGGCCTCACACCCGAACAACCTCGGCATGATGGGCATGCACGGCGAGGCGTGGGTCAACACCGCGATTCAGGAGGCCGACCTCCTCATCGCGCTCGGCATGCGCTTCGACGATCGCGTCACGGGCAACCTCAAGACGTACGCACTGCAGGCGAAGAAGATTCACGTCGACATCGATCAGGCGGAAATCGGCAAGAACGTGCCGGTCGACGTCGGCATCGTGTCGGACGTGCGTGACGTGCTTCGCACCTGGAAATCTTCGCTCACGAAGCTCGACCTCGGCGAGTGGAACGCGCACATCAAGAGCCTCAAGGGCGACTCGGCCGTCCGGGACATCCAGAACATGGAAGACGACGGCCATTTGTACGCCGCGCACGTGATCCACGACATCTGGCGCGCCACCGAGGGCAAGGCCATCGTCGTCACTGACGTCGGCCAGCATCAGATGTGGGAAGCCCAGTACTACCACCACGAAACACCGCGCTCGCTCATCACATCCGGCGGCCTGGGCACGATGGGTTTCGCGCTCCCCGCCGCGATCGGCGCCAAGATGGCCTGTCCGGATTCTGAAGTGTGGGTCGTGGTCGGTGACGGCGGCTTCCAGATGACGCTGTGCGAATTGGCCACGATCGTTCAGGAGAACGTCAAGATCAACATCGCCATCATCAACAACGGCTATCTCGGCATGGTCCGCCAGTGGCAGGAGTTCTTCTACGACAAGCGGTACGCGGCGACGCCGCTGTTGAGCCCTGATTTCGTCAAGCTCGCCGAGGCCTACGGCATCGACGCGCATCGCGTGACGACGCGAAAGGACGTCATCTCGACAGTCGAGGCCGCACGCAAACATCATGGAACGGTGCTCATCGACTTCCGCGTCGAGCAGGAGGACTCAGTGTTCCCGATGGTCCCGGCCGGCGCCGACCTGCACAAGATGATTCGTCGTCCGTCTCCGCTGGCGGAGACGGGGGCGGATCGGTAAGGTCAACCTGGCACGTCGACCTTTGAGGTTGCCCTTCGAAGTTCGACATCCTGGTTTTCATTCGACGTTCTCAGTTTGGTTTCGTGGAGCCGTTATGTTGATTACCTATGTGCTGCATGTGGACGACAAGCCCGGCGTGTTGAACCGGGTGTCGTCGCTCGTTCGACGCCGCGACTACAACATCGAGTCGCTGACGGTGGGACACACGGCTGAAGCGGGCGTGTCGCGGATCACGCTGGTCGTGGATGCAAACCCGGAGGCGGCGCACCGGATTGAGGCGAACCTCTACAAGCTGGTCCACGTGCTGCGCGTCGAGAACCTCACGGAGGTGCCAACCGTCTATCGTCACCTGGCACTCATCAAGGTCGCCGCCACGGTCGACACGCGAACCCAGATCATGCAACTGGCGGACGTGTTCCGCGGTCGCGTGGTGGACGTCGCGCCCGACTCGCTCATGATCGAGATCACCGGCACGGACGAGAAGATCGACGGCCTGCTCGAGGTCCTTCGGCCCTTCGGCCTGGTCGAGGTCGCGAAGACCGGCCGTCTGGCCATGGCTCGCGGCCAGGGCGCCCAGGGAACGAAGAGCACGAGCCCCGACGGTTCGCTCGCCGACGACCACGTGGACGCGGCGGTCTCGTTTTCTGTGTAGAATTCGAAGGTTGTAGGTCCGGGGGTTCCGGGTTCAGGGGTTCCGGGTTCTGAGGTTGGTTTCTGGTTCGGGGCTTCTGGTTCGGGGTTCTGCGGTTCTGGTTCCGAGGCTTGACGGTCGACAACCGGTCCTCAGCTGCAGAGCCCGGCACTGAGCACATGGACCCGCAGAACCGAACCCCAGAACCCCAGCCCTAGAACCCCAGAACCTCGGAACCCAGAACCCCAGAACCGAACCGCAGAACCCAGAACCTCAGAACCCCCCGAGACCCCCACATGGCCAAGATTTACTACGACCGCGACGCTGATTTGTCTTTGATCCGTGCCAAGAAGGTGGCCGTCCTGGGCTACGGTTCCCAGGGGCACGCGCACTCGCTGAACCTCCGCGACAGCGGCGTCACGGTGCGGGTGGGCCTCCACGAGGGCAGCAAGTCGCGCGCGATTGCCGAGAAGGACGGGCTGCAGGTGATGACGCCCGCCGAAGCCTCGAAATGGGCCGACGTGATCATGGTGCTCGTCCCCGACACGACGGCGGCCTCGCTCTACAAGGAGGCCATCGCCCCGAACCTGTCGCCGGGCAAGATGCTGATGCTCGCCCATGGATTCAACATCCGTTACGGGACGATCGACCCACCGAAGGACATTGACGTGACGATGATCGCGCCGAAATCACCCGGCCATCGCGTCCGCGAGCTCTACGTCGAGGGCGGCGGCACGCCGGCCCTGATCGCCGTGCACCAGGACGCCACGGGCAACGGTAAGGCGCTCGCGCTCTCTTACGGTCGGGCCATCGGCGTCGGCCGCGCGGGCATCGTCGAGACGACCTTCACGGAAGAAACCGAAACGGACCTGTTCGGTGAACAGGCGATTCTGTGCGGCGGCACGAGCGCGCTGGTCAAGGCCGGATTCGATACGCTGGTCGAAGCGGGCTATCAGCCCGAGGTGGCGTACTTCGAATGCCTCCACGAGCTGAAGCTGATCGTGGATCTCATGTATCGCGGCGGCCTGAACTACATGCGCTACTCCGTCAGCGACACCGCCGAGTACGGCGACTACACCGCCGGCCCGCGCATCGTCACCGAAGAGACGAAGAAGAACATGAAGCAGCTGCTGGCCGAGATTCAGGACGGCACCTTCGCCAAGAACTGGATCGGCGAGCACGCCGCCGGCCGCCCGTGGTTCAACAAGACGCGCAACGACGAGCAGGATCAGATTCTCGAGCGCGTGGGCGCCGACCTGCGTTCGATGATGCCATTCGTGAATCCGGTGACACCGCCAAAGGCTTAGGCGAGAGTCGCTCCGTGGAGCCCCGGACCTTCGGGTCCGGGGTAGAGAATCTTCGAGTCATGCAACGGGAGTGTTTCGTGTACAAGGTTCTGACGCTCAACAACATCGCGAAGGTCGGGCTCGCCAAACTGCCCGCGGCCGGTTATCAGATCGCCAACGACGTCAAGGAGCCGGACGCGATTCTCGTGCGATCGGCCAACATGCACGCCGTCGACATTCCGGCCAACCTCAAGGCGGTCGGCCGCGCCGGCGCCGGGGTGAACAACATTCCGGTCGCGAAGATGAGCGCCAAGGGCATTCCGGTGTTCAACGCACCCGGCGCCAACTCGAACGCCGTCAAGGAACTGGTCGTCGCGGGCCTCATCCTGGCGTGCCGCCAGATCTGCGAGGCGTGGGACTTCGCCAAGGGCCTCGAGGGTTCCGACGAGGAAATCAGCAAGGCCGTTGAGGCGGGCAAGAAGAACTTCGCGGGCTACGAGCTTCCGGGCCGCACGCTCGGGGTGATCGGGCTCGGCGCTATCGGCCGGCTCGTGGCCAATACGGCGGTTGGCCTGGGCATGAACGTCATCGGTTTCGATCCCGGCCTGACCGTGGAAGGTGCCTGGGCCCTCTCGTCGAACGTCCGGAAGGCCCGTTCGATGGATGAGGTGTTCCGCGAGTCGGACTTCCTCACGGTGCACGTGCCGCTCGTGGATGCCACGCGCAAGCTGGTGAACGCCGAGCGTCTCGCGGCCATGAAGAAGGGGGTCGTCATCCTGAACTTCGCCCGCGAGGGCATCGTGGACGACCAGGCCGTGGTCGACGCGATCGACGAAGGCCACGTGCACGGCTACATCAGTGACTTTCCGACCAACATCACGAAGAACCATCGCCGCTGCGTGACGCTGCCCCACCTCGGGGCGTCGACCGCCGAAGCCGAGGACAACTGCGCGATCATGGTCGCCGATCAGGTGCGCGACTTCCTCGAGAACGGCAACGTCAAGAACGCCGTGAATTTCCCCGAGGTCGTCGTGCCACGCCGCACGGCCCACCGGCTCGTCCTCGCGAACGCGAACGTGCCCAACATGCTGGGTCAGATCTCCGAGGTCTTCGGATCGGGCGGCCTGAACATTCACGACATGGTGAATTCCTCGAAGGGCGAGTTGGCCTACACCGTCGTCGATCTCGACGCACCGGTGCCCGATGCCGTCGTGACGCAACTCTCCGCGATCAAGGGCGTCCTGATGGTGCGGCTGATCGACTCGCCGAAGTAGAGACGCTCACCGGTTAATCATGAACGTCGCGGTCGCTTCGAAGAACGACCGGAGGACCGCATCCGACGCTGCCGGCAGCGCCACCGCGTCGAGGGCCTGTGTCATCAACTGCATCCAGCGATCGCGGCCTCGCTGGTCGACCACGAACGGCGCGTGCCGCATCCGCAGGCGCGGGTGACCGCGCTCTTCGACATAACGCATCGGGCCGCCGAACCGGCCCACCAGGAAATCACGCAGCCGCGACTCGGCGCCAGCCATGTCCGCGCGCGGGTACATCGGTCCAAGGATGTCGTCGCCGGGGACTTGCGCGTAGAACGCCCGCACCAGGCGCGTGAACCCGTCCTCGCCGATTTCGGCGAATACGAACTGATCGTCACTCACAGCTGTTCGAGCGCGCGGAACAGCTCCTGAAGATCGGGCTGTTCAGGAATGGCGTACTGCTTCGTCCAGCGGACCACACCGCTCTTGTCCACGATGAAGATCGCGCGCTCCGAGATCCCATCGTCGCGCATCACGCCGTAGTCCGTGGCGACCTGGCCGTGCGGGTGGAAGTCGCTCAACAGGTCGTATGAGACGCCGCCGAGTGAGTCCGCCCACGCTTTCTTCGAGGGTCCGGCATCGATGCTGATCGCAAGCACGTGGGCGTCCAGCGCGTCCAGTTTCGGACGTTCGCGCTCGTACGTCTGCATCTGGGCGGAACACACGGGCGTGAACGCGAGCGGGTGGAAGGCCACGACGACGTTCTTTCGGCCGCGGAAACTGGAAAGCGTGACCGTCTCGCGGTTCTGGTTGCTCAGGGAAAAGTCGGGGGCGGTGGCGCCAGGTGCAATCAACGAGGGAACTCCGGGATGGGGCATGCCGGAAGGCACGCGCGGTTCCGATCATATCGAAATCCACCAGGCAGTCGGGGTCAACACCGGTGGGGCGGCGGCTGGCACGGGTGAACAATGCGGCTAGAATGAACCGCCGTGAGGCGCACAATGCCCACCCGATGGATGGCCGGCGCCGCGGCACTCCTCCTCGCGTTCGCCATTCTGGCGGCGTCCTGGATGCTGCGATCGAAGCCGCCCACCGTGTCCGTCGGTGACGAAGCCCTGCTCGAAATTTACACACTGCACGCGGCGCGTGGGTCATTGACGGTCGGCGCGTATTCCCGATTTTTCTGGAATCACCCAGGTCCGACGCTCTTCTATTTCTACGCGCCCGGCTACGTGCTCAGCGGATATCGCGAGGACAGCCTCTTCGCGACCACGCTGCTCGCTAACGTCGCGGCCTTTGCCGCACTGCTCTGGTGTCTGCGCAAATACTGGGGCAACAGCGTCGCGATCGCCGCCGCGATCTGGTTTCTGGTCCTCCTGCTTCATCCCGGCAGCACGCCTGGATGGGATTTCGGCGACTGGCTCGGCAGTAGCTGGAATCCGCACGCGCCGATGGTGCCCTTGGCCCTGCTGATTGCGGTAGCAGCGGGCGTCGCGGCAGGTGTACCCGGACTGCTGGCTGCGATGGCCGGCCTCGCAAGCTTCGTCATTCAGGCGCACGTGGGCCTTGCGCCAGTGTCGCTCGCCGCCACGGCCGTGTCGGTCGGCCTGTTTGGGCTGACGTTCATGGAGCGCCCGCACCCACGGCACAAACGCGGTCCCGTGCCGTTCTGGGCCAAGGTGGTCGACAGCCTCGCGCTGGCGTACGCCGTGTTGCTGCTCTGGGTGCTGGTGTTTGGTGGCTTCGACGTTCACATCGGCGGCACGCTCATCACCGTGAATTCCGGCACGCGTCTCGCCACCTACATCGTCGCCCTGCTGCTGCTTCGTCATGCCGGATCGCGCGAGCATCCCGCCTTCGTCGCGCTCGCCGAGCGCATAGTGCGTTGGCGCTGGCTGACGAACCGGGGCACGTGGCCGCCCGGCACGAAAGCGGGTGTGGCGGCGGCGGTTCTGGTGGGACTCGCACTCTGGTTGCTGCCCCTCGTGCAGCAAGTCACCGCATCCGGTCCCGGCAATCTCACCATCCTCGCGCGATTTGCAGGTGAGGGCGGCGCGCCGGACCTCGGCGCGGGCATCGCGGCATTCACCTACTACCTTTCGGGCGTCGTCTGGAGAGGCCTCGACGTCGCCGCGGGCGGCAGGACGATTCGCGGCGCCGACATCGGATGGACGGCCGTCTTCGTCTCGACAGCGCAACTGGTGCTGCTGGGCGCGATCCTTCGACGAGCACTCGCGCGCAACCAGACGTTTCGGATCGCGCTGTGCATCATGTGTCTCGTGACGTCGGCAGCGGCGTTCGCCTCGCTGCTGCACGTCACGGGTGGTCTCTACGATCACCTCGCGTTCTGGATCGTCATGGTCGGCCTGATCAACCTGACGGTCATCACGGGCGTCGGCCTGGAGTGGCTCTGGTCACGACACGCAGTGATCCAGCGGTGGTGCCGGCCATCGATGGCCGTCCCCGTGCTCGTGGTCAGTGTCGTCACCGTCGCCGCATGCGGTGCCCGGCACCTGCTGGCTGGCCACCAGCAGGCGCGCTTTGCCGATGACGTGGCGGCCGTCAGGACGCTGTGCGACGCCCTGGACACGACCCTTGGCGAACGGGGCCCGACGCAGCAATCGATTTCGGTCGACGCGGCTCAGGACGCATGGTCCGTCACCGCAGGCATCGTGCTGGAGTTGTACAAGCGGGGCACGGACGTCACGGTGGCACGCCCATGGGTTCCCATCTTCGGAGTGCCGCTCGCCCCGCACGGGCGTGAGATGGTCGAGGTGACGCTGGCCGACCACGAACGCAGCCGGATTCTCGCGGATGATCCGGCCTATCAGCTCGTCGGACGAACGGCGACCATCGACATGTACCTGCGCCGCCTATCACGCGCGAATCGTGTGAAACTGCGGTCGCCGCCGCTCTGACCGCATACGGCGTGCCGATCGGACAACGGCGACGCGCCCCCGGAGCCCTGACCAAATCCTGATAAGGTTGAGTCACCAATATGCGGCTGCGTGGCCTGCCTGGTCTGCTGCTCCTCGCGGCGATCCTGCTTTTCGTCATCCCGTCTGTCGCCAGCTTTTACACCGACTGGCTCTGGTTCCGTGAACTCGGCTACGAGGGTGTGTTTCTGCGGGCACTCAACGCCCAGACGGCCGTCTTTGCCGGCACCTTTGCCGCCGTGTACCTCTTCCTGTTCCTGAACTTGCGATTCGCGCGGAGGCGGACGGAGGAACGGCCGCGGGTCGTCATCGGCACCGGGGGGGACGGACGGCCGCTGTCGGTGGATGGCCGACAACTCGCGAGCCTCGCCAATCCGATTTCGATTGTCGCGGCGATGCTGGTCGGGTTCATGGGCGCGTCGAACTGGCTGCCCTGGCTCAGCTTCTTTCACCACGTTGCCTTCAATGTCTCGGACCCGATCTTCCACCGGGACGTGTCGTTCTATGTCTTCCGCCTGCCGATCTTCCAGCTCGTCCGGCAGCAGGCACTCATCGTCACGCTGATCGCGCTCGTCGGCTGCGGCATCTATTACGTTTTCTCTGGCAGCTTCGTCATCGAAGCGCGACCGGCCGTCTCGTCCTGGCCGCGGCTTCGCCTGATTCCCTCGGCGCGCCGGCATCTCTCATTGCTCACGGCGGTGCTGCTCGGCCTCTTCGCCTGGGGGTCGTGGCTCGACATCCCGTCGACGTTGCTGACGCCGACGGACTCGAGCGTCGCGTTCGGCGCCGGCTACAGCGATCTGTACGCGGGCATCCCGTTTCTCTGGCTCACGTTCGGCACGCTGGTCGTCGGCGCGGCCCTCTGCATCTGGCATGGCTTCGGCCGTCGAGCCTGGCCGCTGCCACTGGCGCTCGCCACCTACGTCGTGATCTCGATTGGCGGCACGCTGTACACGGGATTCGTCCAGCGACTCATCGTCACGCCCAACGAGCAGGACCGGGAGCGGCCGTACATTCAGCACAACATCGAATCCACGCGCCGGGCCTACGCGCTCGACAGGGTCGATGAGCGCGATCTCTCGGGGAATGCCGAGCTGACCGCGCGGGACATCGCCGAGAACGCCGGCACCATCGAGAACGTACGCCTGTGGGATCATGCGCCGTTGCTGCAGACGTTCGGGCAGATTCAGGAGATTCGCACCTACTACGATTTCTTGAACATCGACAACGACCGCTACACCCTCGACGGCAAGTACCGGCAGGTGATGCTTTCGGCGCGTGAGCTCAACACGACGACGATGCCGAACAAGTCGTGGGTCAACGAAAAGCTGATGTATACGCACGGCTACGGCCTCACGCTGGGCCCGGTCAACCAGGTGACGACCGAAGGCCTGCCGGTGTTGTTCATCCGGGATCTACCGCCCGTGTCGACGGTCAACCTGCACCTGAATCAGCCGAGCATTTACTACGGCGAGGTCGCCAACAGCGAATACGTCATCGTCAAGACGCGCCAGCCGGAATTTCACTATCCGAAGGGCGACAACAATGAGATGACGTTCTACGAGGGCTCCGGCGGCGTACCCACCGGGTCCTTCCTGCGACGCCTCCTCTTTGCGATTCGATTCGCGAGTACGGACATTCTCGTCACCGGCCAGCTCACGCCCGAGAGCCGCATCATGTTCCACCGGAACATCGTCGAGCGCGCGAAGCGCCTCGCGCCGTTCCTCACCCTCGACGCGGATCCGTATCCCGTCGTCACGAACAGCGGCGGCATCTCCTGGATTCAGGACGCCTACACCACAGCGTCGAGCTACCCGTACGCCACGCCGTACAGCGGTCCGTCGCAGGGGTTCACGGACGTGAACTACATCCGCAACTCGGTGAAGATCGTCACGGACGCGTACAACGGCAGCGTGTCGATGTACGTCTCGGAGCCGGACGACCCGCTCGTCCTGACCATCAGTCGCATCTTTCCGGGCCTGCTCAAACCGCTCAGTGACATGCCAGCGGATCTGCGGCAGCACATCCGCTACCCTGAGGACATCTTCGGTATTCAGGCCTTCATGTACGCCACGTACCACATGACCAATCCGCAGGTCTTCTACAACAAGGAAGATCAGTGGTCCGTGCCAGTTCTGGACTCTGGCCAGAGCTCCAAGGCCATGGAGCCGTACTACACCGTGATGCGGCTGCCGGGCGAGAAGCAGAACGAGTTCATCCAGATGCTGCCCTTCACGCCACGTCTGAAGGACAACCTCTCGGCGTGGATGGTTGCCAGGAGCGACGGCGCCCACTACGGCCACATGCTGGTATACCAGTTTCCCAAGCAGAGCCTGGTGTTCGGCCCGCGTCAGATTGTGGGCAAGATCAATCAGGACCAGCTCATCTCGCCGCAGATCACGCTCTGGAGCCAGCAGGGCTCCGAGGTCAACTGGGGTCAGCTCCTGGTGATTCCGGTCAACAAGTCCCTGTTGTACGTCCGCGCGCTCTACCTGAAATCTCCTGAGGGCAAGATCCCCGAACTGAAGCGGGTCGTCGTCGCCTATCAGAGCCGGATCGTCATGGCCGAGACGCTGACGCGTGCGCTCGTCAGCATTTTCGGCCCAACCGTGGCCGGCGCGCTCGCGCCCGATCAACTCTCGAGCAGCGCGACGTCCGTGGTGGAGACACCGCAGGAGATCGTTGCGCCCCCGCCCGTGACGGTCGGCACGCCGACTCCCTGCGGTGTGCTCGCCACACTCGCCACCGAGGCGCAGGCGCACCTCGATAGCGCCACCAAGGCTCAGCGCGCAGGTGACTGGGCCCTGTACGGCGAGGAGATGAAGAAGCTCGAGGCGACCATCGCGTGCATGCAGTCACCGAAGCCGTAAGTCATGACGCAACCAGGCGACGCCATCAAGGAACGCATCCGCACCCAGAAACAGGAACCCACGCTGTACAAAGTCGTGCTGCTCAACGACGACTACACGACGATGGAGTTCGTGATTCAGGTGCTGGAGGGCGTGTTCCAGAAATCGCCGGCGGAGGCATATCAGATCATGATGCACGTGCACGTGAACGGACGCGGCCTCGCCGGCGTGTATCCCTGGGAAGTCGCGGAGACGAAGGCCGAGACCGTCGTCACGATGGCCCGCGACGCGGGGTTCCCCCTGAAGGCCGTCACGGAAGAGGCGTAAGCCGTTCTATCGTCCGTATCGCGCCCTCAACTCGTCGATGAAGCCCATCCGGATATCGCGAAACGTGTGCACATCGTGGACGGCGACGTTCGATCGATTGAGGGCCGCGAGGCGTGATTCGTTGCCGGTCAGCAGGAATTCGGGCATCGCCACGGTGTAGCGCGCGGCCGGGTCGAGCGGGCGTCCGCCGATCAACCAGCCGCTCGACGTGCTGGTCGCGCCGCTGACGTGCAGGAAGCCACCTGAGCCGCGGTTGGCGACGCCGGCGTCGAGCACCTGCGCGAGCAGGCTGCCGTCGAGCGTGGCCTTGACGATGGCGCCGCCGAACGGCAGGATGCGGATCACATCGTACTCGGTGAGCACGCCGGCCGGCACGACGTCGTCCACTCGGACGCTTCCGCCGTTCAGCAGCGCGACGTCGGCGGGAGCGGCCTCTCGCGCCACGCCGCCAAGCACCAGATCCGTCAATAACCCTGGACCGTTCCGCACCACGGTCTCACGGCCGTCGAGTGGCGCAGGCATCGTCACGACGGTGCGCTCAGGCGCAAAGCCCGCCTTGGTGAACGCTTCGAAGGCCGTCGAGACCCACCGACGCACAATCGTCTCGACAGCCGGTTTGCGAGGCAGGCGCCGATCGATTACCTGGAGCCTCGAAGACACTTCGGGTCTGACGCCTGGAGCTGGAAACGTCAGCGTGACGACCGCGACCGAGCGCACGTTCGCGTCGGCTTTGATGATCGGCGTGAACGACTTACCACGCTGGGCCAGCCAGTTCTCGTGCTCGTGCCCGCCGAGGATGACATCAATTTCCGGCACGGCTTCCGCCAGCCGTTGATCGGTGATGAGGGCCAGGTGCGTGAGCGCGACGATGACATCCGTACGGCCGCGGAGCGCGGCCACCTGGGTCCTGGCGGCTTCGATCGGCGGTAGATATTTCACCCACGCCTTGGGATTCGAGTCGATGACCAGGCCGATCAGGCCCACGCGGATCGTGCGGCCGCTCGCCCGCACGGGCACGACCGCGGACGGTACGGTGTGCTCGAACTGGCGGCCGGACGCATCCGTCGCGTTGCTGATCACGGTCTTGAACCTGGCCTGGACCATGCGCGCCCGAAACGCGGCCTCGCTCACGTCGAATTCGTGGTTCCCCAGCGTCGCCCACTGCACGCCGGTCGCGTTGAGCACGTCCACCATCTGACGGCCCGCGAGGGGCTCGCCGTCGACGACGGCCGTGCCGAGGGCTGACGGCGAGAGGTAGTCGCCTCCGAGGGTCGTCAGCACCGGTCCACGCCGCTTCAGTCGGTCGATCAGCGTGGCAACGCGGGCAAGCCCCCCTTCGGTGCCGCCCTCGACCGCATCGATCTCATAGACATCGTTGAGGTGCAGAATCGTCAGCGACGTGGCGGCCGCGCCGAGGCCGGCCGCCCTCCCGGCCAGGAATAGGATCGCAACCGCGATGGCGAGGAACCTACCCAGTTGGGCGAGTCGTGGCCGCATGAGGTGATCCTATAATCAAAGGAGCCTGCAGACTCCCCTCGTCGGCGACAGGGTCTGGACCGCAGTGTCGGGCAATGGGCAACAACTGATGTTTTCCACGTCACTCGAAATCGTCTTGACCGTGGCGTACCGCGAGGCGGTATCGCGCAGGCACGCGTATCTGACGCTCGAGCATCTGCTCTACGCGCTCGCACACGACCCCGAGGGTGAGCGGATTCTGCAGGGGTGCGGCGTCGACATGTTACGTCTGCGCCGGGACCTCAACGACTACTTGACCGACGCGGTCGAACAATTACGCCGGGGGCACGAGCGCGAGCCCGAGCAGACGGCGGCGTTCAAGCGGGTGCTGCAGACTGCCGTGCTCCACGTGCAGAGCGCGCAGCGTCCCGAGGTGAATGCCGGCGACATCCTCGCGGCGATGCTGCAGCAATCGAAATCGCAGGCAGCGCGTCTGCTCGAGGGTCAGGGCGTCACTCGCCTCGACATCCTCGATTTCATCTCGCACGGCATCTCCAAGAATGGCTCGGACGCCCGCGATGCCGCATCGGACGGCAGTGCCACGACTGCCGGCCAGGGCGACGAAGGTTCTTCGTCGTCGCGCGATCCGCTCGCCGCCTACTGCATGAACCTGACCGAGCGCGCCGCCAAGGGTCTGCTCGATCCCTTGATCGGCCGGACGTCGGAGCTGCAGCGCACCATCGAGGTGCTGTGCCGCCGCCGCAAGAACAACCCGGTG
>JBDTNQ010000024.1:0-40744 GCA_039933635.1 Acidobacteriota bacterium | reverse complement strand
CCGTGCTGATCCGCGCGACGATCGCGGATACCTCGAGGAGCGGCGACTCGACGTCGAACCCGGCTCACCTGTCGATTGTCGAAGACGGTGGATTGTTGATCGAGGATGGCCGCATCGCCGCGCGTGGGGTGTACAGCGCGATTCGCGACGTGGCACCACACGCCCCGGTCACAGACTGGCGCGGTGACTGGGTTCTGCCGGGGTTCGTCGACACGCACGTCCACCTGCCCCAGATGCCCGTCCTCGGACGCCTCGGCTGGTCGTTGCTCGAGTGGCTGGAACACGCCGCCCTTCCCGAAGAGGCGCGGATGGCAGACGTGGCGCACGCGGCAGCCGTGGCCGCACGATTCGTCGACGCGCTCGCGTCGCACGGCACGACCACGGCCTCGGTGTTCGGCGCGCACTTCGCCCCGGCCGTCGCGTCGTTGTTCGAAGCCGCCGACCGCGCCGGCATTCGCGTCGCCGCGGGTCTCGTCGTCTCCGATCGGCGCCTCCGCGATGACCTGCACACGTCCCCGCAGGTGGCGCTGCGCGACTGCACCGATCTCATTCGGCGCTTTCACGAGCGAAGGCGGCTGTTGTATTCGGTGACGCCGCGCTTCGCCCTGTCCACCAGCGAGGCGATGCTCGAGGTGTGCCAGGCGCTCCTCAGCGAATATCCGACGGTGCGATTCCAGACCCATCTCAACGAGCAGCGGGCGGAGATCGACGAGGTGGCGCGCCTGTTTCCGTGGTCGTCAGACTATCTGCACGTGTACGAGCGCTACGGTCTGACCGGGAGGCGTTCGATCATGGCGCACGACGTTCACGTCACAGCGTCGGAACTCGAACGGCTGGCCGCGAGCGGCACGTCAGTGTCCCACTGTCCTTCCAGTAACGGCGCGCTCGGCAGCGGCATCTTTCCGTTCCGGCGACACCGCCTGGCGGGAGTGCACGTGGCGCTCGGCACCGATGTCGGGGGTGGGACCGGCTTTGGCATGATGAAGGAAGCGCTGCAGGCGTATCTGATGCAACGCGTGGCGGACGATCCAACGGTGCTCTCGCCCGCGGACCTGCTCTATCTCTCGACGCTGGCGGGCGCCGAGGCGCTTGGGTTGGCCGACGAGATCGGAAACTTCGAGGTGGGGAAGGCCGCGGATTTCGTCTGCCTCGCGCCGCCCGCCGGCGGCGTGCTCGCGCAGGTGCTGGACGAGTCGGACGATCTGACGCATCAGTTGGCGGCGCTCTTCACGCTTGCCGGTCAGGAGTCCGTGCGTGAGGTGCGCGTCGCGAACGACATCGTCTACCAGCGGCCGGTGCGCCATGATGCTGCGTGACCTCAATCGCCTCGAGCAGCCGGCCTTTGTCGACGCGATTGGGTCGGCGTTCGAGCATTCGCCTTGGGTGGCGGAACGCGCGTGGGCTCGCCGGCCATTTCGCACGGTGAGCGACCTGCACGCGGCCATGGTCGCCGCGATGGCCGCGGCCTCACGCGAGGAGCAGCTGGCGTTGCTGCAGGCGCACCCGGATCTTGGAAGCCGGCTGGCGATGAGCGAGGCGTCAACAGGCGAACAGGCCAGTGCGGGGTTTGACCGGCTCCCGCCGCACGACCTCGACCGTCTGCGGCACTTGAACGCCGTGTATCGCGAGCAGTTCGGGTTTCCGTTTCTGCTCGCCGTCAAAGGCGCAACGGCCGAGCAGGTCCTCGAGTCGCTCTCGCGCCGCGTGCACTCGACCCCGGACGTCGAGTGGGCCGAGGCCCTGCTCCAGGTCGCGCGTATCGCGCGCGTTCGACTCGAGCAGCAACTGCCTTCCGATTGAGGACCGAACCCGTGCATCACTTTTCGACCGGCGTGCAGCGACATTACTACGGCAAAGGGGACGTCATCGTCTATCGGCTGAACCGTGACGGCCGAACGAAACCTGGACAGAGTCCGGTGTTTGGCGCCAGCGTGACGTTGCTGCTGTATGGCGACGCCTTCTGGCCGACCTACACGTCCGGCGACAACACGGGGCTCATCGCGACCGACTCGATGAAGAATTTCATCCAGCAGGAGACGATGAACTTCGAGGGCTCGGATCTCGAGGGCCTCTGCCGGTTCCTCGGTGAGACGTTCATCGCGAAATACACACAGGTCGAAGGACTCCAGATTTCGGCGGAGGAAATTCCCTACGCCCGGCTCGGCGAGAGCGTGGGCTTCACGCCGACAGGACCTGAACGCGCCACCGCGAAGCTCGAAATCCAGCGGCCGGGGATCGTCTCGACCGTGTCGGGTCTGCGCGGCTTCAAGGCCCTCCGCCTGGGCGGGTCAGCGTTCCAGGGGTTCGTGCGCGACGAGTACACGACGCTGCCGGACCTGCACGATCGCCCCCTGCACATGTGGCTCGACCTCGAATGGCAGTACGGGACGGTGGCGGACGCGTTCAGCGACGGACGCACGACGATGAAGGTGCGCGAGATTGTCTTCGACCTGTTCCAGACGTTCGAATCCGGCAGCATCCAGCAGGTCATCTATCAGATCGGCACGCGCATGCTCGCCGAAATCCCCACGATCGCCGCGGTCGACCTTGAAGCGAACAATCGCACGTGGGATACGATTGCCGAACGCGGCGGCGTCGGCGTCTACACCGACGCGCGACCGCCGTTCGGATGTCTCGGCCTGCGCCTGACGCGCGACGCCTGAAGTCTGCACCAGAGCCCGCGATGGCGCACATCAGCACTCACATCCTGGATATCGCTCGAGGCGCACCAGCCGCCGGAGTCCTCGTGACACTGCACGCGCTGGAACGTGGCGAGCGGCGGCTGCTGACAAGCACGACGACGAACAGCGACGGACGCACGACCGAGCCGCTGCTGAGCGCCGACGCCATTCCCGTCGGCCAATACGAGTTGACGTTCTTCGTCGGCGACTACTGGCGTGGCCGCGGCGAAGCGCTGGCCTCACCGGCGTTTCTCGACGACGTGGTGATTCGCGTCGGCGTCGCGGACGCGGCCGGACGCTATCACGTGCCGTTGCTCGTGTCCCCCTACGGGTACAGCACCTATCGGGGCTCATAGTGTTCGATTCCGAGGCGAGACTCGTCATCGACTGGTGCCGCCGCCTCGCGGCGCACACCGAAGTGCCGGGCACGATCACGAGACGATGCCTGACCGACCCCATGCGCCTGGTGCACCGGGATCTGATGGCCTGGATGACGCGTCTTGGCCTGTCGGCAACGGTGGACGCGGCCGGCAATCTCAGAGGTGTCCGCGCGGCGGCCGTGACGCCCGCGCGCACGCTCTACCTTGGGTCTCACCTCGATACGGTCCTTGACGCGGGCGCCTTTGACGGCATCCTCGGCGTGATCTGGGCGCTAGCCGTGGTCGAGTCCCTCGGCGACTTGCCCCTCCCGGCGCATATCGAGGTCCTCGGATTTTCCGATGAGGAAGGCGTGCGCTTCGGCACCCCGTTCATCGGGAGCCGCGCGCTCATCGGGACCTGCGATGAGGAACTCCTTCGCCGGACGGACGACGCCGGTGTCACGCTGCGCGACGCGCTGAAAGCGTTCGGTGCGCATCCACGCGACCGCGGAGACGCGATCGCCGCCGCCGACGCGATTGGCTATCTCGAATGTCATATCGAACAGGGCCCCGTCCTCGAGCACCTCGACCGGCCGCTGGGCGTCGTCGAACACATCGTGGGCCAGACCCGCGCGGACATCACGTTCCGCGGCCTCGCGCGACACGCCGGCACGACGCCCATGCACTTGAGACATGACGCCGGTGCCGGTGCCGCTGATTGGATGTCTGCCGTGGAACAGTTGACCAGCCAGACGCCTGGTGCGGTCGCGACTGTTGGACGGATCAGCGTGGAGCCGGGTGCGGTCAATGTGATCCCAGGCGTCTGCCACGCGTCGGTCGACGTGCGTCATGCGATCGATGCGACTCGACGGGCGTTGATCGTCCGGCTTCGGGAGGCCGCGGATCGCATCGCGACACGTCGCGGCCTCACCGTGGCCTGGATCGAACAGCTGGATCAGTCGGCGGTCACCATGGACGCGTCGATGACCGCGGCGCTGGTGGAGGCCGTCGAGAAGGCCGCCATCCCGTACGAGCGCATGACGAGCGGCGCCGGACACGACGCCATGGTGCTGGCGTCGCGTATGCCCGTAGGCATGCTCTTCGTACGTAGCCCTGGCGGCATCAGTCACCATCCCGATGAGACGGTTCGCGTCGAGGACGTCGGCGCCGCGATTGCGGTCGGCCGCGAGTGCGTGCTGGCCATCGCCGGAGGCCTGCGTGTCTGACGTCATCGTTCGCGGCGGCATGGTCGTGGGCCCGGCCGGCGTCCGCGCCGCCGACGTCCGCATCGACGGCGAGCGGATCGCCGAGGTTGGGCCGGGCCTGTCAGGCGCGGGTGAGGTGATTGACGCGCGGGGCCTCCTCGTCATGCCGGGCGTCGTGGACGTGCACGTGCACTTCAACGAACCCGGGCGCGCCGACTGGGAAGGCGGCCGTTCCGGCAGCCATGCGCTCGCCGCCGGCGGCGGCACGACGTTTGTTGACATGCCGCTGAACTCCACGCCATGCGTGCTCACAGGGCGCGACTGTGATCTGAAACGCGCAGCGCTCGAGGCCGTCTCCCTCGCTGACTTCGGTCTCTGGGGCGGGCTGGTTCCAGGGCACGTCGACGACATGCCGGCCATGGTCGAACGCGGCGTCATCGGGTTCAAGGCGTTCATGTGCGACTCCGGCCTGCCCGAGTTTCCGCGAGCTGACGATGAGACGCTGCGAGCGGGGATGGTGATGGCGCGGCGTCTTGGCGTCCCGGTGGCCGTGCATGCGGAGGACGAATCGATGGTCCGTGATGCCGCGGTGCATGCGTCCGGCAACGGCGCCCGGGCGTTTCTCGACTCGAGGCCCCTTGGCGCGGAACTTACCGCGATCGACCGCGCGCTGCAGCTGGCGGGCGAGACCGGTGCGTCCCTGCACATCGTCCACGTGAGCAGCGGCCAGGGAGTGGCGTTGGCGGCCGAGGCGCGCAGGCGCGGCGTCGATGTGTCGATTGAGACGTGCCCGCACTACTTAGCGTTCGTTGATGCCGATCTCGAGCGCCTCGACGTGGTCGGTAAGTGCGCACCGCCGTTCCGGTCGATGACGCAACAGCGCGCCCTCTGGGACGCACTCATCGACGGGCGGCTCGACATCGTCGCCTCCGATCACTCGCCCGCGCCCCCGTCGATGAAAGTCGCCGGTGACTTCCGTCGCTCCTGGGGAGGGATTGGCGGTGTGCAGTCCACCCTTGGTGTCATGCTCGAGGAGGGCGCCCATGCGCGAAAGGTGCCACTCGAACGCCTCGCGTCGCTGTTGTCCGAGATGCCGGCTCGGCGGTTTGGAATTCCGCGCAAGGGGAAGATCGCACCGGGCTTCGACGCGGATCTCGCGCTGGTGGATTTCGAAACGACCTGGACGCTCGCGCGCGAGCAGTTGCTGCAACGGCATCCAATGAGCCCGTACGTCGGGAAGACGTTCAGGGGGCGCGTGATGCGCACGATCCGTCGTGGTGAAACGATTTTCGCGGATGGTCGCATGGTGGCCGGCGGCCGCGGCCGGATGATCCGGCCCGAGCCGGGAAAGGGAGTGTCGTGGCGGATGTAGTCCTGATGGCCGGCGATGTGCGGCTCGAGGCCCGGTTCGAGACGCGGGCGGCACCGAAGACGTGCGCAGCCCTTCGCGCGCTGCTGCCGTTCGCATCACAGATTGTGCACGTGCGTTGGAGTGGGGAGGCGGTGTGGGTGCCCATGGGTGACATGCACCTCGATCTGCCGCCGGAGAACGCGACGTCGTATCCGAGCCCGGGCCAGGTGCTGCTGTATCCAGGCGGGATCAGCGAGACGGAGATCCTGATTGCCTACGGCGCGACACACTTTGCCAGCAAAGCCGGCACCCTGGCTGGCAATCACGTGCTGACGATCACGGCTGGGACCGAGCATCTGCGGTCGATTGGCGAACGCGCCCTCTGGCACGGTGCGCAGACGTTGAAAATCGACCTTCTCTAAGCGCGGCACCGGGCTCACTGACCGGGGAGGGCTGATGCACATTGACGAGACGATGAACGCACGACTCAACCTGCTGCCGCGCGAGCGTGTGCCGGAGCTGTGGCGGGCGATGCCCAAGGCGGAATTGCACGTGCACATCGAAGGCACGCTCGAGCCGGAGATGACATTCGCGCTCGCCAAGCGCAACCACGTGCGCCTGGCGCTATCGGACGTTGACAGCCTCCGGCAGGCCTGCGCGTTCACGAATCTTCAGAGTTTCCTTGACGTCTACTACGCGAGCGCCAGCGTGCTCCGGACCGAAGCGGATTTCTTCGATCTGGCGTCCGCGTATCTGGCACGCGCTGCTGCCGAAGAGGTCGTGCGCGCCGAGATCTTCTTCGATCCGCAGACGCACACGGCGCGCGGCGTGCCATTCAGGGTCGTGATGCGAGGGCTCGAACGGGCCGCGGCCCATGCGGAAGCCACGTTGGACATCAGCGTCGGCTACATCATGTGTTTCCTGCGCCATCTCAGCGAAGAGGACGCCTTTGCCGCGCTGGCTGAGGCTGAACCGTTCATCGGCGGCTGGCCGCGCCTCATTGGCTTCGGACTCGACAGCAGCGAACGGGACAATCCGCCGTCGAAGTTCGCCCGCGTCTTTGCCCGGTGCCGTGCGCTTGGCCTGCATCTCGTGGCGCACGCGGGCGAAGAGGGGCCTCCCGCCTACATCTGGGAGGCGCTGGACGTACTCGAGGTCGAGCGTGTCGACCACGGCGTCCGCTGCATGGAAGACGGAGCCCTCGTGGAGCGGCTGGTGCGCGATCGCACGCCCCTCACGGTGTGCCCGCTGTCGAATCTCCGGCTGTGCGTCGTGCGCGACCTGGCGGACCACAACCTCGATGCGATGCTGGCCGCCGGGATCCGTGCCAGCGTGAATTCCGACGACCCGGCCTACTTTGGCGGCTACGTCAACCAGACCTTCGCGCGCGTGTTCGACGCAAAACCCTCGCTCGGCGCCCGCGAAGCCTACGTGCTTGCGCGCAACAGTCTCGAGGGCAGCTTCGCGACGGCCGAACAAAAAGCGGCCTGGACGACCACGCTCGATCGGACGGTGATGGCATTCACTGAGCGGTTCTAGACTCGCCCAGGTCCGTGGTTGGCGAAGCGGACCCCACGGCGATGTAACATCCGTGTAACACAACGGAGTTCGTCGTCCCCACATGCTCATCTATTTCGCGAATCTGGCGTATTTCCTCACGCTCCTGGCCTTCATCACCCGCGACATCCTGCACCTCCGGTCGCTCCTCGTGTGCGCGCAGATCATCGTCGTGATTTACACCTGGAAAAGCGGGGTGCACGTCATTTCTGCCTGGAACCTGGTGTTCGTCTGCATCAACGCGTACATGGTGGTGAAGATTCTGCGCGAGCGTCGCGCGGTGACCCTGCCCGCGGACCTGCAGGCGCTCTACGAGCGGCATTTTGCCGCGCTGTCGCCTCCCGAGTTCCTGCGGTGGTGGCGTCAGGGCCAGCGGGACACTCTGCCGAGCGGTGAACGGCTGGCCCGCGCGGGTGAACACCCGGCGTGGCTCTTCTTCATCCTTGGCGGCAACGTGCGCGTCAGCCGCAACCACGCCAACGTGTTCGAGTTGCCCGCCGGCTACTTCGTCGCCGAGATGAGCCTGCTCACGGGTGACGTCGCGAATGCGGATGTCGTTGCCCTCGATTCAGTCGACGTGGTCCGCTGGCCGACCAATGCCTTGCAGGAGCTGCGGCAACGCAACCCGTCACTGTGGACGAAGATCCAGTCGGTGATCGGACACGATTTGGTGGAGAAGCTTCAGAGGGGCGAGAAGCGGGGGTAGGGGACCTCGCCAGCCTCGCTGGCCTTGTGTGCCAGGATGACGAATGCGGCGAGTCACGGTGCCTGGCCCCGGACCTGAAGGTCCGAGGCTCCAGAAGAGGGACGGTCAAGTCCGGGGTGCATCCGTCCGTCGGCGAAACGGATATAGCAACTGACGCACGAGTCCGCTCGGGACATCGTTGTGCAGGATGCCAAACCGCTGCGGCTCCCGATTGGGCGGCATATAGAACGTGCCGAAGACGACGTCGATGATCGGGAAGAGGCCGGCAAAGTTCTTGTCGAGGCCTTCCTCTTCGGTCGTGTGGTGCCAGCGATGGAAGCGTGGGCTGGCCAGCGCGTAGCGGAGCGGGCCGTAAGACCAGCTCACGTTGGCGTGCAGCAGCAGTGCGTAAAACGTCAGGAAGGGCACGAACGCGGCCAGCGCGGCGCCGCTGAATCCCAGCCAGTAGAGCGGCAGCACCTGCGCCACCCGCGCGGCGGCGTCGTTCAGCGGGTGCAGCCGGACCGAGGACAACCAGTCGACCGTCGTCGACGAGTGATGGATCGCGTGCACGCGCCACAGCCATCGTCCGTGAAATAGGCGGTGCGTCCAGTACGCCAGCAGGTCGGCCAGGAGCAGGATGAGCGGGATCTGGACGAAGAGCGGTAGTGTGGACGTCCAGGTGTGCCGCGTGGGCGCCACGGCGCGCAGCTGATCGAGCGTGAGGCCCTGCGAGAAGGCGATCAGGACGAAGGCCGCGCCGATGGCCACGCGCGTGATCGCGCGTGTGACGAGCGGCGTGAAAAACCAGTACGCGATGTCGAGTCCGGTGTCGCGGCGCGTGCGCCGGCCCGGCGACGACGAGGGCCGCCAGCGCTCGAGTGCCCAGAACAAGGCCGACACCACCAACAAGCCCACGCTCAGCGAGAAGACGGTCGGCATGTCTTAATGTGCCCGGTGTCGGCCTACTCTACTCTGGACCCACCGCGTCCCCAGGATACCCACGATGAAAATCAAAGTTGTTGCCGAACATCCGCTCGAGCGCATCGTGCTGGCTCTGGGGCTCGCGCCGGTCACCCTCGTCGACACGCACATGAGTTTTCTGCGGGCGCGGGCGATCATGGTCGGCACGAAGCTGGGCGTGTTCGACGCCCTGGCCGCCGGTCCCCGAACGGCCAAACAGATTGCGACGACGTGCGGGACGGATCCGCACGCCACTGTAAAACTGCTCAGCGCGCTCGTGGGCTCGGGCTACGTCGCTCAGGGCGGTGTCGACTACTCGCTGACGGCCGTGGCGCGGAAGTGGGCCCTCACCGACTCGCCCCAGTCGCTGCGCGACAAGATCCTCTTCGAGTTCATCGAGTGGAAGATCGTCGAGGGCGTCGAGGACTACGTGCGAACCGGCCGGCCGGCGGATTTGCATGGCGGCAACGATCCGGAGGAGTGGCGCCTCTATCAGCGCGCCATGCGTGCGCTTGCCGGCATGGCGGCGCCCGAGGTCGTCAAACTGATCCCGGTGCCACCCGGCGCGACAGCCATGCTCGACATCGGCGGGTCGCACGGTTTCTATTCCGTATGCCTGTGCCGCAAACATCCCGGTCTCTCCTCGGTCATCCTTGACCTGCCCGACGCCGTCGCGCAGGCCGCGCCGATTCTTGCGCGCGAAAATATGGGCGATCGCGTCCGTCACCGCGCAGGCAGCGCGCTGACGGACGATCTCGGGGATCAGGCGTGGGACCTGGTCATCATGGCCCAACTGGCGCATCACTTCGACGATGAGGCGAATCGCCGGCTCGCCACGCGCGTCGCGCAGGCGTTGAAACCGGGCGGCGCATTCGTGATCCTCGAGCTGCTTCGTCCGGCCTCGGCGAAGGAGTCGGGCCAGGTCGGTGCGCTTCTCGACCTCTACTTCGCTCTCACGAGCCAGTCCGGCACGTGGTCGGTCGCCGAGATGCAGCAGTGGCAGCGGGACGCCGGGCTCACGGTGCGGAAACCCGTCTTCCTGCGCACGATGCCTGGAGCGGCGGCCGTGATCGCGACGAGGGCCAGGACCTGAGGAGCGTGGGCGGCTCACCGCTCGTTCGCCGTCGCGGACCGGGCCGCTGCGGCATATCGTCGCGTTGCCAATCGGGCCGGTTCGAATCGATCGGTGAAGAGGGCCTACAACCTGGGAAACGCCGGGGACTCTCGCACGCGTTCAGCCTGCAGGAGGTGGCGTCGCTCGTGGTTCGAGACGATCTCCAGGCCGGTCCCAACGGTGAATCGGACCAGCGGAACGAGCGGATTCTTGAATCGAATGCGGTTCACATCGTAGTGGCCGGCTCTGAAGATGAGCTCTCGGGCCGCGAGATTACTGGCGAGGAATGCGTCGAGCACAGAGAGGTCGACGTCGTCCTGGGCGGGCCGGATCTTCTTTGGCGCTGGAGATCGCGCACCGGAGGAAGACGGCGCGATGTAGGTACGAATGAACCAGGAGCTGAACCACCCGAGACGGACTTCGTTGACCGGTGATGGCGGACGACCATCCAGGGCCTTCGAGATCGGCTGCAGATACACCTGGTTTGCTATCAGGAGGTGCTGCAGGCACTGGCCGACGCTCCAGGCACCAGGGGCGGGTGTCCAGTTGAGCTGCTCGTAGGTGAGTCCTCTCGCCAGTTGTTCGGCACGCTGGTCGGCGGCCTCGAGCTCAGACACAAGGCGATGCGACCAGGCGGGAGCGGTCGAGTGAGCCATCGTCTCCACCGCACCAGTCTACCGGCTGACCCGTGCGGCGCGCCGGATCCGCCGCCTAACGCGACAGCGCTGTACGGGTCAGCGCGGAGCGGACGAGCATCGCAGCGTACTCATGGTCCGCGCCGATCGGCGTCGTGAACGTCATGCTCCGCCGCCAACGTTCGGGCGCCTCGGCGTGCACTCCGGTGAGGACCACCCATCCGCCTCCAACTGCGCCCTCGACGACGGCTGGGGTGCCGTCGGGATACGTGGCGACCACGGCTCCCCAACCGGTAAACTGCGGGCCATCCTCCCAATACTGATCCAGTGGCGGCGTCCCGGCGCCCGTGATCCGCACGGCGGCCTTGCGAATGCCCTGAGCTTCGGCAGCGTAGAAACCGAACCTCACACCAGCGGTCAGATTCAGCCCGTTGTAGCCTGAATCCCCGGCGAAGAATCCCCCCGCGCAGATGCCGAGGTAGTTGAGACCGCTCCGCACGGCGGCGTGGATCGTAGCGGTCGTGCCCGGCGCCAGACTACGCCCGATGTCGATGAAGTTGCCGCCCGGAACGATCAGCAGACGATGTGCCCGCATGCGTGCCTCGTCCATCTTGTTCAACTGCGAGGAAGTCGCGGTCGCGTAGGTGAGGTGATTGCTGGTCAGGATCGCTTTGACGGCGGCGACGTCGCTGGGGGAGGTGCCGGTTCCGGTGAACAGGAGAATGGGCGCCGCGTCATCCTGCCCGCCGCGGCCCCCGCAGGCAGCGACGGTCAGCGTAATCAGCACAAGAGTGGCGACCCGTCGCATCGGGCTACGCTACAACAGAACGCTTCGGCGCAGCCCGCCCGTAGACGCCGCATCCAGCGGTGCTCCGTGAGGCCCACGAGTAGCGCATCACAGTGGGGGGTAGTGTCGAGCGATTCCTGATGCCGCGAGCGTGCGGAGACCACGGAAGTTGCTATGCTCTTGGCCCGGGAGATATTCCATGACACGTCACAGACTTCAGCCACTTGCGTTGGCGGCCGCGCTTGTGTGCTTCGTCGCCGCCCCAGCTGCCGCCCAGCGCTATACCGCCAAACAGACCGGTGACGTCGTCGAGCTTGCCGACACGACCGCCAAGATGAATGTCGCGGTCGTCTCGAGCCTGGGCAAGGCGTGGCAGATCCAGGTCAAGGGACAGAATCTCGTCCGTACATCCGCGTCGCTTGACGCGTTCGTCGCCAACTCCGGTCTGAACGGCATGCCGCTGCTCGCGCCCTTTGCGAATCGTCTCGATGAGACGGCCTTCTACGCCAACGGCAAGAAGTACAACTTCGACCTGGAACTCGGCAACGTCCGCGGGCCGATTCCAGGCACCGGCTTCGTCAACGGCAGTAAGGATTGGAAACTGGTCGAGTTCAAGGCGGATGGGAAGAGCGCATGGGTCACCTGCCGGCTGGATTTCTACAAGAACCCGGCGTACATGAAGCAGTTCCCGTTCGCGCACACCATCACGATCACCTACCGCGTGTCCGACGGCACGCTCGAGGTGCACACGCGGCTCGACAATCTGAGCAACGAGACGATGCCGGCCGTGATCGGCTACCACCCCATCTACGAACTCCCTGACGGCAACCGCGATGACTGGACGGTGTCCGTCGACGCGAAGACCCACTGGATCGAGATCCCGCAGCGGCTACCGACCGGCGAGACCCAGCCGATCGAGAGCTTCTTTGGCGGAGACCGCACCGCGATTCAGCTCAAGAAGTACGCGCTCATCGACGACGTGTTCACCGATCTGATTCGCGACGCCAACGGCCGCGCGACGATGAAGCTCATGTACAACGGCAAAGAGCTGCACGAGATCCTGGGACCGAAGTACAAGACGGTGTTGCTGTGGTCCACGCCGCTCGGCCAGGGCGGCGGTGGCGGCGGACGGGGTGGTGGCGGTCGGGCTGGCGGTCAGGGTCCGGCCGGCGGTCGCGCTGGCGGCCAACCCGCACCTGCGCCAGCGCCGTCCGGTCCGTACCCCGTTGATCCGGCGAATGGCGTGAAGATCGCGCCGCCAGCGGTCGCTTCCGCCGCGCCTGCTGCTGCGGCTCCTGCTCCCGCGGCTGGCGCCCCTGCGCCGCAGGGGCCGCCCGCTCCGCCCAACAAGGGCTTCATCGCGTTCGAGCCGATGGTCGGCATCACGAACGCGCTCAATCTGGCACAGAAGGGCGTCTACAAGGAACTCCAGACCATCCCGCCAGGCGGATCCTGGGAAGAGAGTTTCTGGGTTACGACGAAGGGCTACTAGATCTATTCAGCGCCCCTGAGGTTTCCGCGCGGAGGCCCCAGGGGCGTGAGCCGTTCTATCTCACGTCCACGTACGTACTCGCCGATCGTCCGTCTGCATCCCGCACGACGATCGCGTGCCGGCCACGGCTGAGCGGCCAGCGGAGCTGACCGTCACCGGCGTCGCGACCGAGCGAAACACCATCGACGAACCACTCGAGCGGCCCCGGAGCGCCTCCACGGGCGCTGAGGGGCAGGGACTGGAACTCTGGGCGCAGGGTCGGATCCAACAGGAACAGCGCGCCGCCGAGAGGGCGGACAATCGCGAGACCGCCAGCGTTCGCCTGTGGGATCTTCAGCCGTCGCGATCGTGACGGTGTCGCGAGGACGGTCTCGGCGCCGATCGAGGTGGCGCGCGTGACCAAGCCTTCCTGGCGAGCCCAGTCGCGGTAGATCTCGGGATACACCGTCACCAGTCCTTCGTCGCTCGCGTGGTGCCACGTGCACGCCTGCCTGCTGGCGCTCGCATCGAGCCATTCGGTGGCGCGGGTGGGACAAGCGGACGTCGCAGGCATGCCGGAGACCGCGCAGATGTCGACGCGGTGCAGTTCCGAGGGCGTGGGCACGATCGGATTCAGGTCGTCGAGTGGTACGGAACCGCGCGCGCGTTCGACGGCGGCGAGCATCACGGCGTGAAAGATCGGGCCCGCGCCGGTCACGCCCGATGAGCCCCGCAGCGGCTTGCGATCGAAGTTGCCCACCCACACGCCCACGGTGACGTCACGGGTGTAGCCGACGGTCCAGTTGTCGAAGTACGACTGCGACGTGCCCGTTTTCGCGGCGACAGGGAACGGGAACTCGAGGCTGCCACCACGACCGAAGACGTATGCGCGCGCGTCTGCATCGGACAGGATGTCCGTGATCCAGAACGCGGTCCGTGCGGACACGAGACGCTCCGCCGTTTCCAACGGTGCCGGCGTGCCGTCGACCGATCGAACCAGGCGCGACGGCAGCCACTCGCCGCCGCGCGCCATCATCGCGTAGGCCGTCACCAGTTCGTCCAGCCGAACCTCTGCGTTGCCGAGCGTCAGGCCGAGCCCGTAGTGATCGGCGTTGTGGTCGAGCGTGGAGAAGCCGGCTCGGCGAAGCAGGCGGGCGACGGTCGGAATACCGATGTCCGACGCGAGTGCGACCGCCGGGACGTTCTCCGATCCCGCCAGCGCCGTCCTTGCAAGCAGCGGCCCTCGGAATCGACCGTCGTAGTTCCTCGGGCTGTACAGCACCCCGAGCTTGGCCGTCGGAAACTGCGAGGGTACGTCTGGCAGCACGTGCGCGGGATCAATTCCGCGTTCGAACGCTGCCGCATACGTGAAGGGCTTCAGCGCCGACCCCGGCTGACGTGGGGTCACGACGCCGTCGATCGCGCCGCCGTGCTCGCTATCGAAATAGTTGCCCGATCCCTCCCAGGCCAGCCACTCGCCGGTGCGGTTGTCGAGTACCGCGACCGCGACGTTCGTCGCCTGGTGTGCGATCAGCGATTCACGCTGAGCCGCGATGATGCCCTGCACCGTGCGCTGCAGGCTCGCATCGAGTGTCGTCTCAATCCGGCGCGGGCCCGCCGTGCGCGACTCGGCCAGGACCCGCGCCACGAAGTGCGGGGCGAGCAGGGCGGTGTTCTCGCGCGTCAGACTCAGGTGCTCTGCCCTCGCGGTTGTGTAGTCGGCAGTCGAGATCCATGTGCGCGCGGCCATCGTGCGCAGGATGCGCGCCTGACGCGGCTGCGCGCGGTCAGGCTGACGCCACGGATTGAAGCGTCCCGGTTTCTGCGGTAGCGCCGCGAGGAACGCCGATTCCGCGAATGTCAGCGTGTGGACGTCGCGGCCGAAGTAGGCGCGCGACGCGCGTGCCGCGCCCTCAATCTGATTCCCATACGGCGCGTGGTTCACGTAGAGCGCGAGGATCTCGGCCTTCGAAAGGCGGTGTTCCAGCCGCAGCGCCATGACGGCCTCGCGAAGCTTGGCCCGCCATCCGCGCGTCTGATGGCCGTCGCGACGCGCCAGCAGCAGGTCGGCGACCTGCTGCGTGATCGTCGATCCGCCTTCGACGATGCGCCCGGCCCGAACGTCCCGGTACACGGCTCGCGCGATCGCGATCGGATCGACGCCGACATGCCAGCGGAACCGTACATCCTCGGCCGCGATCGTCGCGGCGGCCAGCGCGCCAGGCACGTTGGATCCGTCGAGCGTCTCGCCGCGAACTCCGCGGTCCGACCGTGCCTCGTAGAGCGGTTCGCCGCGCCGGTCGACGACAACCGTCGACGGGCGCTGGTCCTCGTCGAGGAGCCCAGGCGGCAGGGGACCGCAACGCAACCACACGCCGAGCGCGATCGCGCCGACGACCGGCGCGACGTAGGCCACCCGACGCAGGCGGGGAGAGAGCGTCATCGAATCTCGATCACCGACGGCGCGGCCCGTCCGCTGACCTCCGGCGCGTACATCTGTTCGGCGCTCGTGCCGGCCGCCCGGAACGTGCCGGCGGTGGTCGCGCGCACCAGGTACGAGAACGTGTGGCGTCCTGCGCTCAGTCGCGTGGCGAACAGTTCGACGCGATCGTCGAACTTGTCCACGTGATCGAAGCCATCGCGCTCGAACCACCAGTGGTTGTCACCTGGATTGGCCGCCGAGGACGCATCACGCGCGAGGTCTGAGGCGGTCGTGCGGAAGAAGCCATCCACGGCCTCCGCACCCCCCAGAATCGGATCGGACACCGCGACGTAGCGCCGTTCCTGCGGCAGCGTGATGGTGAGGCTCACCCGGATCAGATCTCCCGCACTGAACGCTGTTGCCGCCGTGCCCGCGCCGTTCTCCACGTAGCGCTCGTACGCGCGCTCGATACGGATCCCCGCGTTCCCTGCAGGCAGCGGCTCAGTCGGCGAGTACTGCACGCGGGCGCTGTAGAACAGGCGGCCCGCGCCTTCGCGCGACAACGCCAGTTCGCGTTCCGCGCCGGCGGGCACCTGGCGAAGCAGGTCGGGCATCGCAAGTTGCACCTGTTGCGCGGTTGACGATCGGCCGCGGAACGTTGCCGTGCCAACCGGTCTTGCCGCAATGGCCACCGTTGCCGTCATGTCCGGCACGTCGGCTTCGAACTTCCGGTAGTAGGCGACGAGCGACTCGAGCGCCATCGCGTTCTCCTGGGTGTTGCCCCAGCGGCCATTCCTTCGCGCCGCGAGCAGCCAGCGCACCAGCCGCTGCACGAACACCGGATCGTCGCCACGCCGCACCATGCCCTCGAGCACCAGCGCCGACGACCGTGCGCTCGTGCTCCACACCCACGCCAGCGCATCGTCGTTCGCCTCTTCGACGTGCGCTTGATCGCCTTCGACGCGAACGGCGTTGGTGATCCGGCGGACGATGTCGTCGTACCGCGCGCTGCGGCGGTTCGCGGTGGCAATCGCGTCAGCCAGGTACGACAGCGCGAAGACGGGGAGTCGATCGGCCATGCCGACAAGCCGCGTGATGTTCGAGTCCTGATTGCGTCCGTATTCGGAGAGCACTTTCACGGAGAACGCCTGACCCGAGCTCCAGACCGGCAGCCACTGCACCTGTTCCGGAGGCGTTGTCTTCTTGAGTTCGGCCTCGAGGTAGTCCAGCGCGCGTGTCACGACGTCCGCGTCTGACTTCATGCCAAGGCCATCGGCCACCTTCATGACGTGGAGCAGGTAGCTCGTCAGGTAGACGCTCGTGGACGAACATGCGCCGGCCCAGTACGTGAAGCCGCCGTTTTCACACTGGTAGCGTGGCAGTTCGCCGAGGACTGACGATGCCCGGGCGCGGTAGTCGGCTGGCGCGATCCGGCCCATCGTGAACGCGTTGCCGAGATCGGCGGCGAGCGTCAGCGCCAGGGCCGCGGATGCCTTCTGCTCAGCGCAGCCGAACGGATAGTCGACCAGATACCGCGCGCCTTCGCCGAGTCCGACGAGTGCCGTCGACGCGAGTTGCACGTTCAGACCGCCGATGCCCGGCAGGATTCCCGCCGGGAGGGCGAGCTTCTCGATCGCGCGGCTGTCCGTGTCGCCAAAGGCCGCGCGGGTGACCAGCGGCGCGGGCGCGGTGACCGGGAACGTCGACTCGAACGCGTCGGTCTCGGTGCCCAACGTCACGGTGACTCGGACGCGAGCGGTGCCCACGCTGCGCGCCGTCGCCATGAAGCGCACGGGCTCCGTGCCGTTACCGGCGAGCTGAACGGTTTGCGAGGTGGAGCCCTGGAATTGCAGAATGGCGGGATCCAGGCTGCGGATGGTGACCGATGCAGGTCCTCCCGTTGCCAGCGTGTTCGTGACGACGGCCCCGAACGACGCCCGATCGTTCATCGTCATGAAGCGCGGGAACGCCGCGAGGAGCGTGACCGGTTTGGTGACGTTGATCTCGGCGTCCGCCGATCCGAAGCGCGACGATGAGTCTGCCGCGACCGCCATGATGCGGTAGGTGGTCAGCGACTCCGGCAGGGCGAACTCCCGCGTGGCGGCGCCAGAGGCGTCGGTCTCCACCGAGCCGAGCCAGAAGGCGAGCGGTCTGAAGTCACGGCGCGTCTCGTTCGCGCCCGCGTCAGCGCCACCGCCGCCGCCGGGGCCTTCGCCCTTCGGTGTGAGCACGCGTCGACTGACGATGCGCTGCCGGTTGTCTTCGTTCATCACCTGCAGCGATTTGTGCTGGTAAACGGAACTGAGCACGTCCGGCGCGCGATAGTCGGTGAGCGAGAGCACACCGTAGTCGACGGCCCACAACGTGACCTCGCCGGCGACGGGCCGGCTCGCGACGTCCTTCAACGCGACGGACACGCGAGCGGTATTTGCCGGGCGATATTCCTTGCGGTCCGCCGTGACCGCCACCGACAGGTGCTTGGCGGCGTCCTCGACCTTGAGTTCCGCGTAGCCGAGCTTGAACGCGGGCTTGCCCGGGTCGTTGCCGTCAGGGCCCGGGTCGTCGGATGTGCGGCCGCGGATGAGCAGCACCGAGACGTACACGTTCGGGATGTCATCTTCACTGATCGGCACTTCAAGCGTCTGCTGCGTGGAGGTCAGTGCGAAACGCTCGTACCGGCGCACGCCTTCGCGCTCGAGAGTCATCAGCGCGGTTGCGGACTCCCACGGCGACTGAATCATGATGCGTGCACGTTCTCCGGGCTTCCAGGTCTTCTTCTCCGGCGTCAGCGTGATGCGATTGTGATCGTAGCGTTGCCACGCCGTGTAGCCCTTGCCGAGCGCGTAGAACGACGTCTCCGTTTTCGTCGTGTGTCCGGCGGCGTCACGCGCCGTGGCCGTGATCACGTAGGAGCCGCCTTCAGGCACGGGCACATCAATCTTCACCGGCGCCGCCGTGGTCGTGATGGTCCACTGACCAGCAGGCGTGCGCACTTCCTCGCTGTCCCACGTGTAGAAGCCGCCACCCTCGGCGCGACGCACCGAGTTCCACTGCACGCGGGTCAGCGCCACCGTCACGGGCACACCCGTGGCGGGCGCGCCCTGCAGATCGACCGCGACGACATCGACGCTCGTGCCCTTCGTGGTGTCAGCGAAGTAGTCAGGGCGGCGCAGGCCGACGTACCACGGCGCGGGGTGGACCACCACGCCCGCGCGATTCGCGATGTGCTGACGAGAGACGTCCTCGACGTCGCCTTCGATCGTGTAGCGGTACGCCCGATCGACGTCCTTGGTGGCATCGGCACTGACGGTGAGCACACCGCTCGCATCGAGCGTGGCCTCAGCGCCGGCGATGCGCTGCGCGTCGTTCTCGTTGTAGCTGTAGTAGCCGAACGCGTACTGTTCTTCGGGGTAGCGTTCGAGAATCGGGGCCGGCACGTCGAAGCTTGGCTGTCGCGTGACCGACCAGCGGATCGGGCGCTTCGCCAGCGCGGTACCGAACAGATACTTCGCTTCGACGCGTCCGGCCAGCGGCGCGCCGGCGATGGGATCGGCGGCTGTGAGACGCGCATCGACGCGGAAGTCGGGACGCCGGTAGGCGGCAACCAGGAACGATCCGGAGACGCGCTTGAGCCAATCGCCTTCGCGCTCCGGCGCGGGGGAGACGTCGTTGCGTTCGACTTTGGGCCGGCCCGGTAACGCGGCCTGAATCGCGTAGTTGCCGAGCGTGCCGTTGGCCGGCACCGTCCACGTCCACTCGACGCTGCTCCAGCGCGTGAGCGTGAGCGTGCGGCGATCGACCTCGCGACCGCGGCTGTCTGTCATCGTGACGTCGAGCGTCGCGCCCGCGGGCATCAAGCGGATGCCATTCGGCGTGTCGCTGCGGACGATGGCCTTGACGTGGACCTCCTCACCCGGCTTGTAGACGCCGCGGTCGGTGAAGATCGAGCCGCGCAGGATGTCGGTCGCTTCCCAGAGGCCGTAGGGGACATCGAAATCCCAGGCCATGATGCCTTCGTTCCAGTCCGATCCCACGTAGGCCACGTCGCCGTTCTTCTCGGCCGTGACGATGAACGAGAGCTCGTACGAGGTGTCGGGCTTGCGGAGCGGCAGCGCCGGCGCCATGGCCACACCGTCGCGTCCAGTGGTGCCGCGCCAAACCTGACGATTCTCCCGATTGATGATCGTGATCGCGGCGCCGTCGACGGCATCGCCGTTGTCGAGCCGCGTGACGAATACCAGCGTCGACTGCGGACTGTCCTTGACCGTGATGCCGAGGTTCGTGACCTGGACGATGGACGATCGGTCCGCCTGATCCCTGGGCAGGACCAGGTCCGCTTGCGCGATGGGCTCGCCGGGACGCATACCCGCCCAGACGAGTCCGGTGCCGGTTGGCACGACGGATCGCAGGTCGATGCCGTACGACTGTGTCGCATCCGGCGTGACGGTCAGACGCCGGGCCGTGCCGTTTCCGGGCGGCACCTCGCGAAAACCCTTGTCCTCGAGCGTCAGAATTCGCGGCATCAGGTCGGCCGGCGTGAGCCGCGCCAGCCACTGCGTGATGTCACGGAAATTTCGCGAGTAGAAGGGGAGTTGCAGCCCGCCAGCGGTTTCCCACACGCCGTGACCGTCACCAAAACTCGTGAACGCCCGCTCGTGCCAGTTTTCGACGATGCCGGTGAAGGGGTACCCGAGGGTCTGCCCGTCGCGGGACTGGAGCGTTGGCGGCAGGCGATAGGCGAACGTGCGCGCGGGCGGCTGCCGATCGTAGCCCGCGTCTTCGAGGCCGGGCGACTCCGACTCGTCGAGTTGTGTGGCGGCGACCGGCGTCTTCTGCGCGACGGCCTGTTCGCTGGCCGGGACCGTGATGTCGCGCACGCCGAGGGCAGACGCGAATCGCGCGACGCTGACGGGCGTCGAGAAGCGGAGACCGTTGTAGCCCGACGGGTCGCACTCCGCGGTGCACGTGAAGCCGTACGCGAAAAACACGGGATCGAGTTCGGCCGTCGATCGCTGCACCTGTGGCGCGGGCGCTGTGCCGTCGACGCCGGGAACCTGCGGATCGAGAGTGACCTGGATGGCGCTTCCGGGGGGCGGCGCTGTGGTCGTCTCGAGGACGACCATCGACTCGCTGGGTGGGAAGCGCTCGCGGTTCCAGTCAGTGGCGACGCGGAGCGCGATGGCGTCACGGCGGTTGGCCGCCTGCCGGGCCGCGGCGACGCGGGCATTGAAGGCCGCGAACCCCTGTGGGTCGGTCGACGCCATCCGCGTGCGTTCCCGGTCGCCGATCGTCGGCACCTCGAACTCGCGGGCGACGAACTGCGCGCGTGCGTGCGCCAGCACATCGGCTGGCCGGACGCGCTGGTTGAAGCGCAGCACCAGCACCGCGGGTTGATCGAACCGGTCCTGGCGGCGGTACCACCGCATGGAGGTGAGCTTCACGGTCGGTGTCGTGAATGAGAAGGCGTACGGCTGCCCCAGGGCGCGACCCGTGTCGCTTGTGGCCGTCGCGTCGACGGACACCGTGTACGTCGTCGCGTAGGGCAGTGGGGGTGACGGGTCGGGCGTGAAGATCAGGATCGTCGTGCCGGACCATCGGTACGTGCCGCGGATGGCTGGCTGGATGTGAATCCAGTCGGGCGTCGGATTCGCAGGAATCCGTCCGAGCGCGACCATCGGCTCCGAGAAGATCACGCGAATCTCGTTGGCCTCGGCGAGTTGACCGATCTCGCCGGTCGGCCCGGCGGTGACCACCCGCAGCTGCGCGGATTGTGTCGAGGCGTTCAGGGACAGGAGAGAGACGAGTGCCAGCGTGAGCAGCGGGGCAAGGGAGCGGCGCATAAGGCCTCCGGGGAACGTCGGTTCAGTGTACGGCAACGCAGGCAGGCCCACGGCTCGTGGCTCGGGACTGACGGCACGGATTCGGCCTCTCCGGGACGCGCCATGTTGAACTGCCACACCGGGTGTCGTACCTTGAGTAGCTCATGACTCTCGACCTGTCGTTGCTTCCTCAAATTGCCGCGGATTTCGCGACCCGCGATCCCCGCGAGATTCTCGAGCTGGCGCTGACCGAGTTCTCTCCTGAAATCGGCATTTCCTTCAGCGGCGCTGAAGACGTCGTGCTGATCGACATGGCGAAGAAGCTGGGGAAGCCCTTCCGGGTGTTTTCCCTGGATACCGGCCGGTTGCACCCTGAGACGTACCAATTCCTGGACCACGTGCAGCATCACTACGACGTCGAGATCGAGGCGATGTTTCCGCAGGCCGCGGCGGTCGAAGCGTTGGTCCGTGCGAAGGGGTTGTTCTCGTTCTACAAGGATGGCCACAAGGAGTGCTGCGGCATCCGGAAGGTCGAGCCGCTCGTGCGCGCACTCACACCGCTCCGTGCGTGGGTGACCGGCCAGCGCCAGGATCAGAGCCCCGGCACGCGCACCGCGGTGCCCGTTGTGCAGCTCGATCGCACCTTCAGCTCAGCCGAGCGCCAGCTCGTGAAGTTCAACCCACTGAGCCACTGGACGTCCACGCAGGTGTGGACCTACATCCGCGATCACGACGTGCCGTACAACGCGCTGCACGACCGCGGCTTCATCTCCATCGGCTGCGAACCCTGCACGCGCCCGACCAATCCGGGCCAGCATGAACGCGAAGGCCGCTGGTGGTGGGAAGAAGAGACGAAGAAGGAGTGCGGGCTGCACGCCGGGAACACGAAGTGAAACGAGACGGGGGCTCTCCTCGCGCAGCCAGGAGACCGGTCTCTTCCGTCAGATCCCTCCTACGTCGTCCACATCAATCGCGGCCGCCTGTTCCTGAACGCTGACCGTCTGGCCGAGGCGTTCGCGGATGAGTTGGAGGACGCTGGTGTAGACGGCTTCCTGTCCCGCGTCGCGCACGATGAAGAACGGCGCGCGGTCGACGGCGAGCTGCTGGCCGAGCGCCATCCCGGCGCTCGTGGGGTCGTCTTCGTTGGCCCAGACGATCTCGTCAATGCGATCGGACAATCCGCGTGACTTGAGGTGCTCGGTCGCGTCGACGCACTTGCGGCACTCGGTGCCGTCGCGCAGGCGCTTCTTGATCATGGTGATGTGCATGGCTCTGAGATCCATGATGCCATGACCGCCGACGTTTCCGTGGAGCCCTGGACCTTCAGGTCCAGGGCCAAGACTCACACGAATGTCGTTCGCACCAGACTCGCATCTATGTCCGCGAGCTTCGCGCAGCCGGACGCGGCTGCCGCCTGGACCAACTCCTGCTGCATCAGCTCGAGCAGACGCTGAGCGCCGGCGATGCCGAAGGCGCCGAGGCCCCACCGCGTGGTGCGGCCGAGCATCACGGCGTCGGCCCCGAGCGCCAGCGCCTTGAGGATGTCCGTGCCGCGCCGATAACCGCTGTCCGTGATTACCGGCACGCGACGTCCGACCGCCGCGACGACCTCGGGCAGCACTTCGAGCGTGGACGGACCGTAGTCCATCGATCGCCCTCCATGGTTCGAGACGATGATCCCGTCGGCGCCATGCTCGAGACACGTACGGGCATCGTCTGCATCGAGCACGCCTTTGATGAGCATCGGCACCCTGATGAGCGGCCGAATCTCGTCGAGGTAGCGCCAGGTGTACCAAAGGCGGGCGGTCGACACGCGGTACCGAGCGGCGCCCGTCGCCTGGGTGGTGCCCGCGCCCGCACCGCGAAACGTGAGCGTGCCGGAGCGTGGCGTGCCGCCGAGGTTGCGATCCTGTTGCGTGCGCTCGTAGTACGACGCCTGCTGGTCGACCGTGATGACCACCGCAGTGCAGCCCGCGGCCTGCGCGCCCTCGATCATGCGGCGCCCGGCGGTGCGATCCTGCTGGGGGTACATCTGGAACCAGAGCGGGCCGGTGGCGGCGGACGCGACCTGCTCGACCGGCGTGCTCGTGTTCTGGCTCAGTACCATCAGCGTGTTCGACGCCGCGGTCGCGGCCTTGTGCATGCCGATCTCGCCGTCAGGGTGAAGGGGCACCTGCACGGCCGAGGGCGCGACGATGAGCGGGAACTTCATCTTCACGCCCAGGAGTTCGGTCGCGAGATCGACCTGCGCCGGATCGATCGCGCGGCGCGGCAGGAGATCCACCCAGTCGAATGCCTCTCGATTGCGCCGGAGCGTGAACTCCGACCCGTCGCCGTGAGCCGTGTAGTCGTACGTCTGGAGCGACACGTTCCCGAAGAACAACGGCTCGAAGTCGAACGACGATTGCATCTCGGCCAGGCCGGGAAGGCGGCGATGGTCGCTGAAGGGGCGTGGGTCCTGCTGGGCACGTACGAGTGTGCCGAACAACGGCGATGCGGCGACCAGCCCGGCCAGCCGCGCCAGCGCGACCCGGCGCGATGGACTCTCGATCCACGTGCGTTCGATGTCAGCCACGGGTGGTCGTCCTCGTCGCGGGCCGCGGCGCTCGAACCGCGTGCAGTCGAACGACATCCGGCGCGAGCTCTGCGAGCGTCGCCTTGCCGCACATGCACATGTACCGCGCGAGCTCGGTCTGCAGCATCTCGACAACGCCCTGCACACCGTCCGCGCCGTACGCGGCGAGACCCCACATCACGGGCCGGCCCACGAGCACGGCCCGCGCGCCCAAGGCGAGCGCCTTGACGACGTCGGTCCCGCGCCGGAAGCTGCCGTCCACCATCACCGGCACACGATCGTCGACGGCCTCGACGATGGCGCCCAGCGAGAGGATAGGGGGAACGCCCGTCGTGCTCGGCCCGCCCTGATAGCTGGACACGATGAGCCCCTTGGCTCCATGCTCGACGGCCTCGCGCGCATCCTCGACGCTCATGATCCCCTTGACGATCACCGGCACCGACGTCGCATGAATCAGGTCACCCACGACGGACCAGGGTATCGGCACAGAAGGTGGTACCGGTGCTCGCGCCGAGGCTGATGCGCCGGCCCTGACGGTGAGGCACACGGCCCGGCACCTAGCCGCCGTCGCGTGTGCCACGGCGTCCTTCGCGTTGAGCGCCGTGGCGAACACCTGCGCCCAAATCGGCGCGGCCGATGTTTTGATGATGTCGTCGAGTGAGGCGGATGGTTCGGCGCTCACGACCATGATCGTCTTCGCCGATGCAACGCCACGCGCGGTCGCGAGTTCCGCCTCCGTGTGGAAGCGCCGCTGATCGGCGATCGGTCCCACGATAATCGGCGCCGCGATCGTGTCCCCGAAGAGCGCGACGGTCAGATCGAGATCGGTGGTGGGCGCCATGATCCGGTGCCGGAGCGTCATCCGATCGAATGGCGCGCGGTCGCCGCCGGCGATGCGCGCGAGCACGTTCGAAGGCAACGTGGCCTTCGCCGCGTCCTCGTATTCGAGGACGTTGACGAGATCGGATCGGGGAGGGATGGGCATGGTCAACGGGCCTGCCCTGACCTGACGGTCCAGAGCCCACCGGCGCGCTCCTGTCTGAAAGGTCGAGGCGGAGAGCGTAGCAGTGACCAGCCAAAAGTTGAAGGCCTGTTTTGATCTGTGACGTTGAAGTTTTCGGGCAAGGAGGCCGGGCCGTGAACGAGAACCCGGTGCCGTGATATCTTCCCGCCCTAATGTGGCGCCAAAATTATGAGTTTGGCGGCAGCCTCGGGCTCTCTGCGCTCATCGCCCTGCTGCCGTTGGTGGTGTTGTTCTACCTGCTCGGGATCCGGCGGCGTCCTGGCTGGGTCGCCGCACTGTCCGCGCTCGCCACCACCTTCGTCGTCGTGCTCGCCATCGTCCGGATGCCGATCACGCTCGCCGTTGCGTCGGCGGCCTACGGCGCCGCCTTCGGCCTGTTTCCGATCAGCTGGATCGTGTTCGCGTCGATCCTCCTGTATCGCGTCGCCGTTCACACCAAGCAGTTTGAGATCATCAAGGACTCCATCGGCGCGTTGGGCGAGGACCGCCGTCTGCAGCTCCTGCTGATCGGCTTCTGCTTCAGCGCGTTCATCGAGGGCGCCGCGGGATTCGGCAGTCCCGTGGCCGTGTCCGCCGCGATGCTCGCCGGGCTCGGATTCCCGCCGTTCTACGCAGCCGTCCTCTGCCTGCTCGGCAACACGGCACCGGTGGCCTTCGGATCGATTGGTATCCCCATCGTGACGCTCACGCAGATCACGGGCCTGCCGATGGCGCACCTGAGCGCGATGACCGGCCGGGTGCTTGCGCCGATCGGCATGCTGATTCCCATCTACCTCGTGGTCGTGATGGCCGGCTGGCGTAAGGCGCTCGCCGTGTGGCCCGCGATCCTCGCGTGTGGCCTGACCTTCGCGCTGGTGCAGCTTGGCGTGTCGAACAAGATCGGCCCGGAGCTGGCGGACATTCTCGCCTCCATTGCGTCGATCATGGCGCTGATGGCGGTCATGAAGGTGTGGCATCCGGCGGAGACGTTCCGCCTGCCGGGCGATCACCTGGTGGTGCACGAACGTCGCGTCCACACGACGTCGCAGGTGCTGCGCGCCTGGATTCCTTACGCCTTCCTCGTCGTCTTCGTGTTGCTCTGGGGCTACGCGCCGATGAAGGCGTGGCTCGACACGACGACGTCCCGGCTCGCCGTGCCGGCGCTGCACAACCTCGTCCAGCGCGTGCCGCCCGTGACGGCCGCTGCGTCGCCGTATGCCGCGATCTTCGTCTTCAACTGGCTCAGCGCTGCGGGCACCGCGTGCGTGCTGGCCGCGATTGCGGCGGCGCTGGCGCTGCGCGTGAAACCAGCTGAGATGGCGTCGATCTACGGCGCGACGCTGAAGCAACTCGCGCTTCCGATGGTGACGATTTCGTCGGTGCTCGCGATGGCGTTTCTGATGAACTACGCGGGACTGACGTCCACGCTCGGCCTGGCGCTTGCGGCAAGCGGCCCGGCGTTTCCCTTCTTCAGCGCCACGCTCGGCTGGCTAGGCGTGGTCCTCACCGGCAGCGTCACCTCATCGAACGCGCTGTTCGGTAACCTGCAGGTCGTGACCGCGCAGACGCTGGGGCTCAGTCCGATCCTTACGGCAGCGGTCAACGCTTCAGGCGGCGTGATGGGCAAGATGCTCTCCCTTCAGAGCATCGCCGTCGCCGTCGTCGCCACCGGCATGGCGACTTCCGACGAGAGCAAGCTGTTCCGCACGATGCTGAAGCACAGCGTGGGGCTGGTGGTGCTGGTCGGTGTGATTGCGATGGTGTACGCGTATCTGCTGCCGACGTGGATACCGTGAGCGATGGTGCCCGTGATTGCTGGAGCCCTGGGGCGATCACTTACCCCAGGCGTCGACGCCCACTGAGCGTGAACGCGAGGAACGCCCCGAACGCGATGATCACGAGGCCCGCGCCGCGCAGCAGCCCTCCATGAACGGTCTCCCACACAAAGATGTCCCGCGTCCGCTCGACACCCAGGATCGGCAGCGCCAGGCCGGCGACGATGACGACCGCACCGAGGACGCGAAGCAGCGTCGGTGTGCGCGAATCTCCCGCGACGAGAACAAGCAGAAGGCCGACCGCCACGCGCAGCGCAGCGATGCCGTACAGGCCGTTTGTCGTGATCACCCGCTCGCCCAGTGCGAGCAGGACGTCCGGTCGAACCAGCGCGATGAGCCCGACGACGACGGCGAGCAACGCGATGAAGAGGGCGAGAGATCGCATGTGCATGGACCTCCGATAGTTGGTGTGGAGGCGCATGGTAGCACAGGCGCGTCAGTATCCCAGTCCGAATCCGTAAGGAAACATCGGGTCGTACGTCCGGTCGTTCACATTGACAGGCCCCTGGCCGGCGCGAGGCCACGAGACGGACAGCGTGCCAACCGGAGCCACGTCACCGAAGAGCACATCGGTCACGCCCTGGCCCTCCGTGCCCGGGAGCCACGCGGCGACCAGCGCGCGGCAGTCCGTGACGATGGGGTCGACCGGCAAGGGTCGGCCCGACATGAGCACGACCACGACAGGAGTGCCTGCGCGCGAGATGCGCTGCACGGCGGCGACATCCTCGGCGGCCAGCGCGAGCTCCGGCACATCGCCCATGAACTCGGCGTACGGCAGTTCGCCAATGACGACGATCGCGATGTCCGCGCCCTCGGCGCCCGTTCCGTCCACCGATGTCGTCACGCGTGTCGACGATGAGACGGCCCGGCGGACGGCGTTGAGGATCGTCGTGCCGCCGGGCGTCACGTCACCGGTCTTCCCCTGCCAGTCGATCGTCCAGCCACCGCACTGATTGCCGATGTTGTCGGCGCTGCGTCCCGCGACGTGCACGCGAGCGAGCGTCTTCGACAGAGGCAGCGTGCGCGGGTCGTTCTTTAGAAGGACGACGGACTGCTGGACGCACTTGCGCGCGACGGCGCGATGCGCCGCGGAACCGAACGAGCGGTGCAGCGTCCGATCCGCGAGCGGCGCTCGGCGCGCCCCCATCAGCCCCATGGCGAACTTCACGCGCAGGATCCGCACGACGGCGTCGTCGATCCGCGTCAACGGCACGGTGCCCTCCTTCGCCAGCGCGAGGAGCAGGCCATGCAGCTGCACGTATTTGTCGGGCACCATGAACATGTCCATGCCCGCGTTGGCCGACCGTGCGATCTGCGCTTTGTAGTCGCCGGGCAATTGATCGACTGCGTTGTAGTCCGAGATCAGCAACCCACCGAAGCCCATGCCCAGCTTGAGAATATCGGTGAGCAGCCGCTTGCTCCCGGACACCTTCTCGCCGTTCCAGCTGTTGTACGACGGCATGATGGTGGCCACGCCCGCGTCAATCGCGCCGATGTAGCCCTGCAGGTGGAAGTCGCGCAGTTCGGTCTCCGACAGGCGCGTGTCGCCCTGATCGAGCATGCGGCGATCCTGAAAGGGCGTGCCGGTGCCGAAGGTCGTCCCTCCGTCGCCGGCGAAGTGTTTGGCGCAGGCTGCGACGCTCGTCGGCCCCGCGAGATTCGCCGTTTGCAGTCCGCGCACCGCGGCTTCACCGAGTGACCGCGCGAGGTCGGGCGATTCGCCGAAGCCTTCGTACGTGCGGCCCCACCGCTTGTCGCGCGGCACCGTGACGCATGGGGCGAACGCCCAGTTGACGCCCGTCGCACGCATCTCCTCCGCGGTGATGCGTGCCGCCTGTTCCACCAGCGACGCGTTGCGCGAGCAGCCCAGACCGATGTTGTGCGGAAAGATCACAGCGCCGAGCACGTTGTTGTGACCGTGCAGCGCGTCGACGCCAAACAGCAGTGGAATCCCTAGCCGCGTCTTGATGGCCAGCGCCTGGTACGTGTCGTACGCGTTGGTCCAATCGAGGAGCGTATTGCCGCTCTTCGGATCGCCGTTGCCGCCAGCAAGCAGCGAGCCCAGAAAGTAGATCTGGACGTCTCGGGGATTCTTCAACGCCGAGAACTCGGCCTGCACCATCTGGCCGACCTTCTCTTCGAGCGTCATGCGCCCAAGCAGCGCGCGCGCCTGCGCATCGAACCGCGCGAACGGTGACGCCGGCCGCTGGAACGCCTGAAGCGCCGACACGCGCGTTCCGACGCTCATCGCTGCCAATGCCACGCCAGTCGCACTCAAGAACTCTCGTCGCTCCATGGAACACTCCTCGTCCCCGCCCGACGTCGGGCCGGTTGCGGGATTATGCGCCGAACCTTTCCCCTTCGCTCCGCCCTGTCGTCCCCTGGTGCCCTGGTCCGGCGTGTGCCAGGTCTTCCGTCGCGTCCCGATGTGGTAGCGTTTCCACATTCAACCAGTCCGCGGCCGCCACGGCCGCGCGGAGTCACACCGATGCGCCGTATGCTGCCGGTTTTGCTCGTCTTTCTGGGCTTCACAGGCTCGGTTCTGGTCACCGCGCAACAGGCGCCATTGCCGTATATGAACGCGGCGTTGCCGGTCGACGTGCGCGTCGCCGACCTGCTCGGTCGCATGACCGTCCAGGAAAAGGCCGCGCAGCTGATTGGCGTGTGGAACTCCAAGACTGACATCCAGGACGCGGCCGGCCAGTTCACGCCCGCGACGGCGGGGAAACTGCTGGCACAGGGGCTCGGACAGTTGTCGCGCCCGAGTGAAATTCAGGGGGGCGCCGACGGCCCGCGGACGCGCACGCCCAGGCAGGAAGCCGAGTTCACGAACGCGATCCAGACCTGGGTCAAGGAGAACACACGTCTCGGCATTCCGGTGATGTTCCACGAAGAGGCGCTCCACGGGCTCGTGGCGCCGAAGGCGACGATGTTCCCGGTGCCGATGGCGCTGGCGAGCACGTGGGATCCGGCGCTGCTGGAGCGCGTGATGAGCGTGGCGGCCGAGCAGGCGCGCGCGCGCGGCGTGCAGGAAGTGCTGAGCCCGGTGATCGATCTCGGACGCGACCCACGGTGGGGCCGCATCGAGGAAACCTATGGCGAGGATCCCTATCTGGTCACGCACATGGGGCTCGCGGCGATTCGCGGCTATCAGGGCACGAGCCTGCCGCTCGCGCCAAACAAGGTGTTTGCGACGCTGAAGCACTTCACGGGCCACGGCTCGCACGAGGGTGGCATCAACACGGCGCCAGCGCTCGTGCCCGAACGGCTGCTGCGGTCCGAGTTCATGACGTCTTTTGAAGCGGCGGTGAAGCAGACGCCCGTCTTCTTCGTCATGCCCAGCTACAACGAGATTGACGGCGTGCCGTCGCACGTCAACCGCTGGCTGCTCGATCAGGTGCTTCGCAAAGAATGGGGCTTCCAGGGCATCGTCGTCTCCGACTACTACGCGATCACGCAGTTAATCAGTCAGCATCACGTCGCGGCGGACAAGGCGGATGCCGCGCAGCAGGCGTTCGCCGCGGGCGTCGACATCGAGTTGCCGGATCCGGATGCGTACAAGGAGATCCCGGCGCTGATTGCGGCCGGCAGGATCGCGCAGACGGATCTGGATGCGTCCGTGAGCCGCGTGCTGAAGGCCAAGTTCCTTGCGGGACTCTTCGAGAATCGCTACGTCGACGTGGACGCGGCCGAACGCGTGTCGAATCGGCCCGCCGATCAGGCGCTGGCGCTCGAGGCGGCGAAGAAAGCGATCGTGCTGCTCGAGAACCGCGGCAATACGCTGCCGTTGAATCGGACGGCCATCACGACGCTGGCCGTGATCGGTCCGAATGCGAAGGGCGTGCACCTCGGCGGCTACTCGCAGGATCCGGGGCGAGGCACGGATGTGCTTACGGGCATCACCGCCGCGGCCGGTCCGAACGTGAAGATCGTGTACTCCGAAGGGGTGCGCATCACCGAGTCCGAGCCGGTATGGGCGCGTGACAAGGTTGACCTCGCGGATCCCGTCAAGAACCGCGAGCGCATCCAGGCGGCTGCGACCGTCGCGAAGACGGCCGACGCGATCGTGCTCGTCATCGGCACGAACGAGGCGACATCGCGCGAGGCGTGGGCCGACAACCACCTCGGCGATGTCGCGAACATCTCGCTGATGAGTCAGCAGGACGAACTGGCCGATGCGATGCTGCAAACCGGGAAGCCGGTGATTGTGGTCCTCGTCAACGGCCGTCCCGTGGCGATGCCCAGGCTCGCCGAGCGCGCCAACGCCATCGTCGAAAGCTGGTACGTCGGCCAGGAAGGCGGCACGGCGATCGGGCAGGTGCTCTTCGGCGACGTGAATCCCGGCGGCAAGCTGCCGATCAGCATCCCGCGCGACACGGGGCAGATCGGCGAGTACTACAACCGCAAGCCGACGTCGTACCGCGGCTACCTCGACATGCCGCGCGGCCCGCAGTGGGCGTTCGGTCACGGCCTCAGCTACACGACCTTCTCGATCTCTGCGCCGGCGCTCTCCGCAGCGACCATCGGGCCGGCGGGACAGACGACCGTGACGGTGGATGTGACGAACACCGGTGCCAGGGCCGGCGACGAGGTCGTGCAGCTCTACATTCGCGATGATGTGAGCTCGGTGACGAGGCCGATCAAGGAACTGCGCGGCTTCGAGCGCGTGACGCTGGCGCCTGGCGAGAAGAAAACCGTCACGTTCACACTCGGTCCTCAGGAGCTCTCGCTCATCAACCGCGACATGAAGCGCGTCGTCGAACCAGGCACGTTCACGGTGATGGTGGGGGCGGACTCTGACAAGCTGCAGAACGTGAAGCTCGAGGTGAAGTAAGGGGCTCCGATGGCGAGTGGTTCGACGAAGATTGAGGCGCCGGGGGTATACTGCGCGCCATGCGCACCAGCGCCCAGGCCACCGCCACCCGTCCTGTGGTCGTTGCCACGCCCACAAACGAGTTTTACTCACGGATGGCGTATGCATGCCTGGCGGTGGCGATCATCGGGTTCGCGCCAACCTACTGGATTCCGCTTGTCACGGGCCGCATCGACGTTGCGCCCATCCTGCACCTGCATGCGTTTGTGTTCTACGGCTGGCTGACGCTCCTCGTGGTGCAGTCGCGGCTGGTCGCCACGCGCCAGATCACACGACACCGTGCGTTTGGTGTGCTTGGCGTCTCGTGGGCGACGGCGATGTGCTGCGTGGGCATCGCGGCTGCCGTGAACAGCATCAAGCAGTCTGACGTGGCGGGCTTTGGCGATGCCGCTCGCGCCTTTTCGGTTGTTCCGATCACGGGCATCTTTTTCTTCGCGGCGCTCTTCGCGATTGCTCTGATTAAGGTCAAGCGCACGGATGTACACAAGCGCTTGATCCTGATCGCGACCATTTCGCTGCTGAATGCTGCGGTGGGCCGGTTGTTCATCCTGGCGATCGGCGCGACGCCTCCGAGCGCAACGGTGGCACCACCGCCAGTGTTGGTGACGATTCCTGCCGGCCTGATCGCAGATCTGCTCCTTGTTCCGGCGCTGCTCCACGACCGCAAACATCTCGGCCATGTGCATCCGGCCTACTGGATCGGCGGCGCTGCCCTCCTGGCGAGCCAGTTCTTGCGCGTGCCGATCAGCCACACCGCGGCATGGCACCGAATCGCGCAGGGCTTCGTCGACCTTCTGTGAAGGGCTTCTGCGGCCGTCCGCACCGCAAACACCTCGACGGGGCGGCACGGCGTCGGTAACTGCGTCACCCTCGCACTTCGAGCAGATCTCTCCCGAGTATCACCGTGCCTCGAAAGTGCCGCCGGGCCGCTTCGAGCCACATCGCTTCGGTCACCTCGGGGTCGTCCGGCGGGACGAGGTGCGAGAGGACGAGCGTCTTCACGCCAGCATCCCGAGCGATACGACCTGCGTCTTCGGCTGAGGTCTGGTGCGCGAGGATGCTCTCTTTGAGCGCTGCCGCATTTGGAACGCGGGCGACCAGCCGGTCGATCGCATCTGGATACATGACGGAGTGCACCAGGACGTCAGCGCCGGCCGCCATCTTCGCGAGATTCTCCGATGGAGCCGTGTCGCCGGAGATGACGATGGAGCGGTCGCGCGCGTCGAAGCGATAGGCGAAGGCCGGCACGACGGGCGGATGATCCACCAGCGCGGCAGTGACTTTCACGTCGTCGTTGGTCATGACGACGCCAGCGTCGCGAAGTTCGTGGACGTGGATGAGCGGGGACAACGGCACCCGGCCTTCGTTGGCGGTCCGCGTCTCGATGTCGTACCGGTTCATCTCCCAGAACAAGGTGGTCATCTTCTCGAGTGGCGGCGGCCCCCATGTGTCGACGCGCGACCGCAGGCCGGCGGTCCAGGCCAGCCAGAGGAGGTTGCCGTAGTCGGCATTGTGGTCGGAGTGCTGGTGGGTCAGGAAGACGTGGCGGAGCGTCGCCAGCGGCACGCCGGCGATTGCCAACTGCCGCGCGACACCGTCACCGCAATCGATCACGTAGGCCGCGCCGTTGCAGATGATCACCTGCGCGGATGCCGAACTCGCGGCCCTGGGTCGCGGGCCACCGCCTGTTCCAAGAAGAATGAGCCGGGTGCCGCCCTGCGCCCCGGCACGGCGGACCATGGCCATCGCCGCGCCTGCGGCGACCAGTACCTCGCGACGACTGAGCTTCTGCACATCGGCCTCGTTGGGGAGACGCCGACGCCACAGTAACTCAAACGCTCACCAGGCGGGTCAGCGCCGACCGATAGGAGGAACGTGGCGCCGCATCAGCCCCCGCATCATCGGTTTGCTTCCCCGTCGTGTCGAGGGCCGCTACTCTGACCGCAAGGCGACGACGGGGTCGACGCGTGAGGCTCGGTTGGCGGGGATGGCTGCTGCTCCCATTGCGCCGAGGAGCAACGTGCCTGCAACAGCGATGAACGTCAGCGGATCGGCCGGCCGAACGCCAAACAACACGTCCTGAAGGACCGTGGCAAGGCCCCACGCGGCGGCCGATCCGACCGTGACCCCGATCATCGCCAGCAGGAAAGACCGTCGCAGGACGCTGGTGACGATTTGCGCGCGACTCGCGCCTAGGGCAATTCGCACTCCCAGCTCACGTGTTCGACGAGACACGGCATAGGCCAGCACGCCGAAGATCCCCACCATCGTCAACGCCAGCGCGGCGAGTGCAAATGCGCCGAGCAGCCGCGCCTGAAAGTGCGCGGAGACCAGTCGCTCGCCGACCAGCTCGTCCATCGATCGAATGGCGGGCACAGGTAAACCCGGGGCGAGGTTGCGCAATACCGGGCCCAGCGATGATGCGACACCGTGCGGATCGCCATCCGTGCGGAACGCAAACGTCATGTGCGCGAGTGAGAGCCGTTGGGGCGCTTGCGCCAGCGGGCGGTAGACCGTGAGAGGAATATCCCGCTCGAAGCTCGATTGCTTCGCGTCATCGACCACGCCGACCACGGTGAGCCAGTCGCGATCCGTGGGATGGTCGGTCTCGCTCAGCCGATGTCCGATCGCCAGTTCGTTGGGCCAGAACTCCCTAGCAAACGACGCACTGACGATCACCACCTTTCCGCCGTCGGCTCGGTCGGCGGTCGAGAAGGGCCGGCCGGCTTCGATGCGCACGCCCATCGTCTGAAAGTACCCGTCGCTGACGCACAGGTTGTACGCCATCTCATCGCTGGGCCACGGCCGTCCGGTGTCAAGCGCGAATTGGCTGGCCAGCATGTTATTGCCGAACGGCACGAAGTTCACGGCCGCCGCCTGCCGCACACCCGGCAACGTCGTCAGCGCCGTCAGAACCTGCTGGTGAAACGTCGCGAGACCCAGGGTCGATGGATAACTCGACGGCGGCACGTCAACGGTGAGCGTGCCGAGATTGAATGTCGGGAATCCAGCGTCCGCACTCCGAATGCTTCGAATCGTGAGGCCGGCGCCGACGAGCAGGATGAGTGACAGCGTGACTTGCGTGACGATAAGGAGGCCGTGCATCCGCGAATCGCCGAGGGTCGTCGTCCGGCCCAGAGCCATTGATGAGCCTACGATGCGTCGCGAGCGCCAGGCAGGCGCCAGTCCGAAGATCAGGGCCGATGCGAGGCACAGCCCGGCCGCGAACGCGAGCACCCGGCCATCCACACCAACGGTTCCCAGCAAGGGCAAGCCCGCGGCCTCGGCCATGGCCGTGATGGCGCGAGTGGCGGCGAGCGTCACCAGCACGCCGAGAGCTCCCCCGACGACGGCCACCACGACGCTCTCGGTGAGGAGTTGACGCATCAGCCTCGCGCGGCCGGCACCGAGGGCCGCGCGAACGGCCAGCTCCCGGCTTCGTTCCTCGGTACGCGCCATGAACAGGCTGGCGACGTTGCTGCAGACGATGAGCAGGACCAAGCCAACGGCGGCCGCAAGCGCCAGAAGCGAATTGCGAACGTCCTCGACGACGTAGTCCTTCAGTGGCAGGACCGATGCGGTCCACTGAATGGGATCTTCGCCGCGGGCTCTAAGGTGCGGGCCCTGCAGCCCTTCCAGTTCAGCGGCAGCCTGAGCTCGAGACGCGCCGGGCCTCAACCGTCCGATGACCTTAGGCCAGGATTCGTTGCCCACGGTCGGATGGATCGTCATCGGCAGCCAGGCGTCCGATTGAAGCAGGGCGCCAGCCTTCGCCGGCATCACGCCAACGACGCGTCGAAGGGTTCCGTCAATCGTGACGTAGGCGCCGATCACATCAGGGCGGCTCGCGAGAGACCGGCGCCAGAGAGCGTCGCTGAGCACGACGACCATGTCGCTGCCTGGCTTGTCCTCATCGGTGCGCAGGATGCGACCTTGCGCGGCGTTCGCGCCGAGCACGGCGAAGTAGCCGGACGTGACCAGGCGGACACCAATTTGTGTGGGTTCGCTACCGGGCACGAGCAGGGCTGCCTGGACATCCGTGAAGGCCGAAATGCCGTCGAGCAGATGATCGGCGTCCCGAAGATCCGCGAAAACTTCGCCCGGCATCCCACCTGTGTCAAAACCGAAGTCCTTCGGCGCCATCGAGAGCATGACCAGCCGGTCCGAATGGGCGTATGGCAGCGGCCGGAGAATCACCGCATTGAGCGCGGTGAACATCGCCGTGTTCACGCCGATGCCTAGTGCCAGGAGTCCAATGGTTGCGGCGGCAAAGCCGGAGTGACGTCGGAGCATTCGAACGGCGCCTTGGACGTCGCCGGCCACGTCGCGGAGGAGCCTCATGCCTCGGACGTCGCGGATCTGTGCCTTGATCGGCTCCACGCCGCCGAACTCCGCCAGGGCTCGCCGACGAGCCTCCGCGGGGACGAGGCCTTCGGCGATCAGATCCTTCGTGTGGCTTTCGATGTGAAACAAGACTTCGTCGTCGAGCTCGCGCTCGCGGCGCCGCCGAGATCGCCACCGCGGGTGCCAGTTCATGTCTGGAGGATCCAATTGATGGCCTGAGACAGGCGGCGCCAATCCGCAATCTCGCGCTCCAGTTCGCCGCGTCCCTTCCGCGTGAGACGGTAGACCTTCGCGCGTCGCCCGCTTTCAGTATCCGTCCACTCAGCCTCGAGCCACCCTCGCAGTTCGAGCCGGTGCAGCGCGGGATAGAGCGATCCTTGCGGCACTTCCAGCAGCGTTCGCGAGATCTGATTGATGCGTTGCGCAATGGCGTAGCCGTGAAGCGGATCCCCTTCGAGGGTCTTCAGCACCAACAGGTCGAGTGTTCCCTGAAGTACGTCGGCCTTCTTGTCGGGCGGCATGCATAGCCATCCTACCTATTAACAGGAAGGATGTCTAGGCATTGGTGTCAAGAAAATCGGGTCTAGCAGTCCAACACCCGGTCTCTTCCGCCGACACTCCCCGGTTGTTTGCTGGGGCGTTGGCCACTCCCGGCGGTACCACAACAGTGTAGGATCCGGACTCCCGGACCGTCGTCATTCCTGCCGCGCGTCCAGGCACAGGAGCAACGCCATGCCTCGTCGTCTCGTGTCGTACGCCGTCGCGACTATTGCGGTTGCTACTGGGCTCGCTGTCGCGACAGGCGACGCCACCCTTCGTGCGCAGAATCGCAAGACGTTCTCGATCGTCAACGAGGACAGCGGCCACGTCGCCCTGGGGCTGGCGCTGCGCAAGCTGAACGTGACCGCCACATTCATGCAGTGTCCGGCGCATCCCGACGATGAGACCAATTCGCTGCTGGCGATGGCGGGCTACGGCCTTGGGTTGCGATCGATTGACGTGCAGAACAACCGCGGTGAGGGCGGGCAGAACGAGATTGGCCCGGAGCTGTTCCGTGACATCGGCGTGCTGCGCACGTCCGAACTCCTGGCGGCGCATCAGATTGACGGCGCGGAGCAGTACTTCACGCGCGCGATCGACTACGGCTATTCGTGGGATCCGAACGAGGTCATTCGGAAATGGGGTCGCGACGAGATCGTCGGCGACTACGTCCGGCTGTTCCGCACGCTGCGGCCCGAAGTGATCGTCACGATGAACATCCAGGGCACCGGCGGCGATCGCGCGCACGAGGCGACGACCGTTCTGGTGCGCGAGGCGTATCGCGCGGCGGGTGATGCTGCGCGCTATCCGGAACAACTGCGGGAGGGCCTGCGGCCCTGGCAGGCCAGCAAGCTCTACTTCGCGGGCGGCGGTCCAGGCGGGGGACGCGGTGGACGTGGCGGCGCGACTGGTGCGGTTCCAGCCGGACCGGCGCCTCACGTCGATCGCATCGACACGTCGACGTACGATCCGCTTCTCGCGCGCACATACGCGGAAATCGGCACCGACGCGCGCAGCAATCACAAGTGCCAGGGCACCGGGACCGGGCTGCCGCCGATTGCCGGCATCGGCGGCGGACGCGGTGGCCCGGGCGGCGGACCCGCCGCACCTGGCGGTGCCGCGTACACGCTGGTCGACACGACCATTGCGGGCGCCATGGAACGGCCGGAAGGTTCGCTCTTCGACGGCGTCGATCTCACGATCGCGGGCCTGGCGAAATACGCCGGCGCCACGCCTCCGGCCGCGCTCACGTCGGCGCTGGCGGCCATTGCCGACACTGGACGACAGGCCAAGGATCTATTTGGCGCGGGCAACGACGCCGGCACGGCGGCGCCGCTCGAGGCGGGCCTCACGGCGGTGCGCGCACTGCGCGCGTCGCTTGCGGCGATGGGAGTATCCGACAGCGCGCGATACGAGATCGACTTCCGACTGAAGCTCGAAGAGGACGACTACCAGAATGCGGTGATTGCCGCGCATGGCCTCACGTTCGTCGCCGTGGCGAATGACGGCCTAGTCGTGGCCGGTCAGCCCGTGCAGCTCACGCTTGCCGCGAGCAACCGCGGCGGCACGGATGTCGCCGTGAGCGGCGTAACGATCTCGGGCTTCGACAACCCGGCGGCCTGCACGCCGGGCCCCGTTGCGCGGAACGCGACGTTCAGCTGCACGTCCGCGGCGACCATTGCCTCGACCGCGAAGCTGACCGAGCCCTATTTCACCGAGACCTACTGGAAGCATCCCGAGCAAAACGCCCGCAACACGTTCGATCCGTCCGTGCCGTTTGGCGTGCCGTTCGCGCCGACGCCGTTCCGCGCGGCGTTCCGCCTGCGCGCAGGCTCGGTGGAGATCACGAAGGACCTGCCGGTCGTCTATCGGCTGGTGAAGGATCTGTATTTCGGCGACAAGCAAATGGAACTCAGCGTCGTGCCGGCGTTCTCCGTCCGCATGACGCCCGATCTGGCGGTGTTTCCGGCGCAGACGGGTGCGGCCGCCAGGCCGGTGTCGAGAGAAGTGTTCGTGTCCGTCACCAACGGCACGAAGGGCGCCGCGAAGGCGACCGTGGCGCTGCAGGTGCCCGCCGGATGGCGGGTGACACCCGCGAACGCGGCGATTGCGTTCCAGAACGAGGACGAGGCGCTGTCCGCGCGGTTTCAGGTCACCGCGCCAGCAACAGCGACAATCGGCGCGTTTCCGCTGAAGGCCGTCGTGACGTCTGACGTCACCGGCGCGCAGGCCTACAGCAACGGCTACCAGGAGATCGAGTACCCGCACGTCGAGCGTCGCCAGGTCATCAAGGCCGCCGAGACGACGGCGAAGGTGGTTGACGTGAAGACGGTGCCCGTCAAGGTGGGCTACATCATGGGCGTCGGCGACCAGGTGCCCGCGGCGCTCGAAGAACTCGGCGCAAAGGTGACCTTGATTGATGCCAACGCGCTGGCCTGGGGCGACCTCTCGAGCTACGACGTCATCATGACCGGCGTGCGCGCGTACGAACGCCGCGCGGATCTTCGCGCCTACAATCGCCGGCTGCTCGACTACGTGCAGGCGGGCGGCACGATGATCGTTAACTACAACAAGACGGAGTTCAACGGCGCGGCGGGACGAGGACGTGGCGGCCCGGCGGCACCCGCACCCGGTGCAGCGGCCGCGGGCGGGGCAGGCGCTCGCGGCGCGAACACCGCACCCGCTCCAGCCGAGCGCGGCACCGGCGGACCGGTGTCAGGCGGATACGGTCCGTATCCAGCGCTGGTCGACGGCAGCCGCGTGAATGACGAGACCATTCCCGTGAATGTGCTGGTGCCCACACATCCCGTCTTCACCTTCCCCAACAAGCTTGGACCGTCGACCTGGGCCAACTGGGTGCAGGAACGGGGACAGTACTTCCTCGCGCAGAAGGGATCGCAGTACGTCGATCTCATCTCGATGACCGATTCGTTCCCTGACAATCCTGGCGTCAAGCTCGGATCGCTCGTTGAGGCGAAGTACGGCAAGGGGCGCTGGTTGTACGTCGGACTCGGGCTGTGGCGTCAACTGCCCGCGGGCACCGACGGCGCGTATCAGTTGCTGGCGAATCTCGTCGCGTTGCCGAAGGCGACGGTCGCGCGGCGGTAGACCTCGCGCGTTTCGGGTTCGCGCGGCGCTGGTGCTATCGTCACCTGACGCTGTGGCTGATCCGTTGAGGGACCTCACGTTGCCGGTTGGGACGGATGCGGCGGGACGCCCCGTCCTTGCGCCCGAGCCGTTGGAACCCCTGCCGTATTCTCTGGAGACCCGCGCGCTTGGTCATCGGCCGCGTCTCTGCGTCGTGATCCCGGCCTTCAACGAAGCCGTGGTGCTCGAACGGGCCGCCAGCGTGATCGGCGCGTCGCTCGACGCGCTCGACGTGGACTGGACCGTGCTGTTCGTGAATGACGGCAGCCGCGACCAATCTCCGCGGGTGCTCGAGGCGTTGCACCGATCGGATTCGCGGTTCGAGTACCTGCTCCTGTCGCGCAACTTCGGCCATCAGGCCGCCCTCACCGCGGGTCTCGACTACGCCAACGCCGATGCCGACGTCATCGTCACGATGGACGCGGACCTGCAGCATCCTCCGGAGATGCTGCTCGCGCTGATGGACGCATGGCGGCAGGGGTATGACGTGGTTCACACGCGCAAGCTGAGCACCATCGGCCTGTCCGGCTGGCGGCGCGTCGTGACGTCTCTCGTGTACGGATTCATCAAGCGCGTCGCCGGCATTCGGATTATTCCTCAGGCGTCCGACTATCGCCTGCTCGACGCGAAGGCGCTCGGGGCGCTGCGGTCCGTGCCGGAAGTCGCCCGTCTCTACCGCGGACTGACCTCGTGGGTTGGATTCCGCCAGTGTGTCGTGCCCTACGTCGCAGCGGAGCGGGCGGGCGGCGAGTCGCACTACTCCCTGCGGCAACTGATGACGCTCGGCGCGCGATCGCTCTTCGATTTCTCGGATATCTTTCTGCACGCCGGTCTAGTGGTCGGTTCCATCGGCGTGCTGCTCAGCGGCATCTACCTGCTGTTCATTCTGGGATGGGTCATCGCCGGGCGCGGTGCGCCGCCAGGGTGGGTGTCGAGCATCTCGGTCACGCTCGTCCTCGATTCAATCCTGCTGTTCTTCGTCGGTATTCTCGGCGTCTACGTCGCGCGCATCTACCGCGAGGTCAGGCGGCGGCCCACCTACCTGGTCAGCTTTTCGCGGCGTACGCCGCGGGACCCGCGCTAGCCGCTACAGCCGCTTCCACACGACGTAGATCGTATCGATGAGGTTGACCGGGATCGCGAACCGGCTCGGCGTGAAGGCCCGTGACCTCGGCGGGCGCCTGAACAGGAAGTCCCGCGCGTAGTTCCAGAAGTAGTCCAGAGGAATACGCTTCCACAAGTGGTCGGACGCTACGCTCACGAACCCATGGCGCCTGGCGGCCTCCGCGAGCGTCCGCGGACCGTACAGATTGAAATGGTAGGCGTTGCAGTGGTGCCAACGACGGCCCAGCAGCCTGGCGAGAGGGCCATTCACGTC
>JBDTNQ010000023.1:0-43178 GCA_039933635.1 Acidobacteriota bacterium | reverse complement strand
GCGGCGTCGAGGCGGTTCTTCTGCCCGCAGGCTTTGCATGCGAGGATCATGGGGTAGCTCGAATCATCGCACGGTCACGCCGACGCTCATCCAGCGTCCGGGCATGGCCACTCCGGCGATTTCCTGATAGTTCGCGTTCAGCAGATTCGAGCCATCCAGGTACACATCCGTTCGTTTGAAGGCGCGACTCACGCGGGCGCTGAGGAGCGTGTAGGAGTGCCACGTCTGCGCGACGAGGCGGTTCCGGAAGTCCGCGTTCAGTGCGATGCGGGCGCCGGCGCCGACGGGCAGGCTGACCGATCCGCCGGCCTGATGACGCGCGTATTCGAGCACGTATTTTGACAGGAGACCCACGGACGGGGCGTCCACGGACAGCCCGGTGTAGTAGGCGCGCACGTAGGCGGGTCCGGTGCGGTGGCTCACGCTGGCCTCGAGGCCGCGCGTCGTCACGTCGCGTACATTGCCGGAGCGCCAGACGTCCGCGGTCGTCGCGCGCAGCCAGTCGATCACGTCGTTGTCCCAGCGCGTGAATACGGACAGGGAACTGGTCCATCCGGCGCGCGTCCAATCTGCGCCGCCGTCCACGGACCATCCGCGTTCCGCCCCGAGATCAGGGGTGCCCTGGTTGCTTGGATCCGTGTAGAAACGCTCGGTGTAGGTCGGCACGCGAAACGCGTGCCCGGCCGAAGCGCGCAGCCGCAGATCGCGCGTGGCGTGTGCCACCACGGACACCGATGGACTGCTTGAGCGGCCAAACGTGGAGTAGTCGTCGAAGCGCAGACCCGCGACGAGCGTCGCGCGAGCCGACAGCGGGGCCTGCCACTCGGCGAACGCGCCTCCGCGCTGTTCGTGGTGATCGCCGAGATTACTGGAATGCACCCAATCACCGCCTCCGGAGGCGCCAATCGTAACGGTGGAGGCGCCTAGACGACGCTCCACCCGCGCCTGCAGATCGCCGGCGTTGGTGCGATGGCGGTTTTCGGCGAAGCCGGGACGCGCGATGTCCCATCGGAAGTGATCGCCGTGATTTCTCATCGACCCCTGCACGACCGTTGTCCAGGCGGCACCGGCGTGCAGGTACTGCGCGCCGCCGATCGTGCCGTCCGTCCACTCTTTCGAGGGCGAGTTGCCGTAGAAACCGTTGGCGCCGAACGCCCGTCGTTGATGGCGCAGGTCGATCGTGACGCCGCGCGCGGGAGTGCCGCGGACCGCGGCGCCGCCGAAGGCGAACTCGCGGTCGAACATGAAGCCGTCGCTGCGGCCTCCCCAGCCCGACAGGGTCCATCCCACGGGCAGTCGCCCGCCGCCGATCGAGGCCTGTGTGTCGACCGCGTGGTGCTGCCCGTAGGTGAGACTGCCGGCCGCATAGGATCCATGCCGGCTGATGACGTTGATCGTCCCGCCGAGCGCGTCCGCGCCGTGAACGGCGGACCCGGCGCCTTCCACGATCTCGATGCGGTCGACGGCGATTGCCGGCAGGGGAATTTCGCCGTTGTGGTGCCCGGTCTGACTGTCGTTCAAACGAATGCCGTCAACGAGGATCAGATTCTGTCCAAATGTGGCGCCTCGGATGGAGAAGTCCGTCTGCACGTCGAGCGGGCCTCTCGCCCGCGCGTCCACCCCGGGCACCAGCCGCAGCGCGTCAATGATCGACTTCAGGCCAAGCAGGTCGAGGTCACTGCGAGTGATGATGTTGACGTCGCGGGCGACATCCGTGGTGACGACCGGCGCGACCGAAGCGGTGACGACGACTTCCTGGGTAATCCTGAGAGCCGGGGGGGCCTGCGCGAGAGCCAGCGCTGGCAGCGCACAGAAGCCGATCGTGGCGAACAGCGTCGAGGCCAGCCTTTTGTCCAACGTCGAACTTCCAACTTCGACGTTCAGTCGCGTCTCATCGTTCATATCCAGGAGCCCCCTCCGGTGGGCGACCGGCCACTATGATGCGACTCTCGTGATCGGCGCAACCCCTCATCTATACTGTGGCGATGCGCGTGGCCAGACGATACGTGCTGAAGGGCCGTGTGCAGGGCGTGGGCTTCCGTTTTTTTGCCGAACGAGCGGCCGGTTCGGAAGGCATTCACGGTTGGGTCTCAAACCGTGGGGACGGCGCCGTCGAGGTCCTCGCCGAGGGCGAGGCCGAGGCGATGGCGCGGTTCGAGCAGCGCCTGCGCCAGGGCCCCCCGGCCGCGCGCGTCGAAGACGTGCAGGCCGACGATGATGTGCCGTCGGGCCGCGCGACAGGCTTTATGATTCGTCCGTGATGACTGGGGATCAAACTGACATGCAGGCACTGAAATCGCGGATTCGCCACGTTCCCGACTTCCCGAAGCCCGGGATTCTCTTCTATGACGTGACGACGCTGTTACAGGACGCGGAGGGTCTTCAACTCGCGCTCGACGCGATGACGAGTCCCTACACCAACGCGAAGATCGATCTCGTGGTTGGCATCGAGAGCCGCGGCTTTATCTTCGGCGCCGCCGTTGCCGACCGGCTCAAGGCCGGGTTTTCACCTGTGCGCAAGCCAGGCAAGCTGCCGTCGACGAAGCAGCGTGCGTCGTACGATCTCGAGTACGGTACCGACACGCTGGAAATTCACGACGATGCGGTCGCGAAGGGGCAGCGCGTCTTGATCGTCGACGATCTGCTCGCGACCGGCGGCACGGCCGCGGCGACCGTGGGTCTGGTGCGCGCGCTTGGCGGCGACGTCGTGGGCGTGCAATTTCTGATCGAACTTCTCGCGCTGAAGGGGCGCGATCGGCTGATCGGCGAACCGGTCAGTGCCGTACTGCAGTACTAAGCGTCGGCAGAACGACGCACGTTAGCCTAGAACTTAGCAGCCGCCGGCAGCCCGCACCCTCACATGCGCCCGTAGCTCAGCTGGATAGAGCACCGCCCTCCTAAGGCGGGGGTCGGCCGTTCAAATCGGCCCGGGCGCACCAAAAAACGCTAGAATCTGCATCAGCCCAGTTCTGTGGGTGCATTATGGGTGCAGACTCATGACCAAGCTGATAACCGAGAAACTGATCCGCGACCTGCAGCGGGCACCGCGGCTCGTCGACATCCGCGACACGCGATGCCGGGGCCTCGTGCTCAGATGTCTTGCGAGCGGACGCCATGCCTGGCGATTTAACGCGCGCCGAGGCCGCTGGATGCTCATCGGCTCGCTCGACGACTTTACCCTCTCGGAAGCCCGCGAAGAGGCGGACGGGCTCCGGGGCGACGTGGCTCGCGGCAAGGACCCCCACGCCGAGAAGCGCGCTGCGAACGCGTCCTCGCTCGGTCTGTTTCTCGAGAAAGAGTATGGGCCTTGGGTGACGGCCAATCGGCAGACTGGCGCCGAAACCCTCAGGAGGCTCGCGGCGACCTTCGGGGAGTTTGATCCGCTGCCTCTCAAGGACATCACACTGGCTCGCGTTGAGCGCTGGCGCACGGGGCGCCTCCTGGCAGGGATCAAGCCGTCGACGGTTAACCGGGACCTGGCTTCGCTGCGCTCGGTGCTCAGTCGCGCCGTGGACTTCGGCGTGCTCCGCGAGCACCCGCTCTCCAAGCTCAAGGCGTCGCGTGTAGATGAGCGTGGCGTGGTGCGCTACCTCACACCGGACGAAGAGAGGCAGCTGCGCCAAGCGCTGGCCGCGCGAGATGACAAGCGTCGTGTTGCTCGCGAGAGTGCGAACGAGTGGCGGACGATTCGCGGATATGAGCTGCTGCCTGTGTTCGGCACGTACACCGACCATGTCACGCCCTTGGTGCTTCTGGCACTCAACACGGGTCTCAGGAGAGGCGAGCTGTTTCATCTGCGATGGCGCGATGTTGATCTGCCTCGGGCGTTGGTCACCGCGCGTGGTGACGGCACGAAGTCGGGACAAACCCGAGTCGTCAATTTGAATCGGGAGGCGGTCACGGTCATGACTGCCTGGATGCCGGCGGACGTGCTGCCTGACGTGCATGTGTTCGCGGGCAAGGAAGGGAAGCGAGACGACGTGAAGACGGCGTGGCTCAGGTTGGTCAAGGACGCGAAGATTGAGCCGTTTCGGTTTCATGATCTGCGGCACACCTTTGCCAGCAAGCTCGCAATGGCCGGCGTTGACCTCAACACGATCCGAGAATTGCTCGGACATGCGGATTTGAAGATGACGTTGCGCTACGCGCACTTGGCGCCGGCCGTGAAGGCGGCCGCGGTTGAGAGGCTGCTGAGCGCCTAGCAGCCGATTCGCGCGCCATCTAGCGCGATGCCGACCGGCGATCGAACGTCGCATCGACGGCGCACAGTTGTTGGTAGTGCGCGATGTCCGCTTCGAGATATCGCACCGCGCGCCCAAAGCGCACGAAGCGTGGTCCTTTGCCCTTCAGCCGCCATGCGCGCAGAGTTGCCACGGACAGGCCCAGGATCCGAGCCGCGTCGTGTTCCGTCAGTGCCTGCGTCAGTTGTGCCTGCATGTGAACCCTCCCGGTCCGCCGCGTCGTTTGCTACGTACGATCTCTGGCCATCGCGCATGAGCTGAATCAGGCTGCGCGGAGGCTCCGTCACGGCCGCCAGCCACGCCGCGCGTGGGCGGAGCGGAGCGACGCGCCTTGACGGAGTCGAGCGCCGCCGGACAATCGACAACGTGATGGCCTCGTGATCACGAGCGTGTCACGTCTGGTGTCGCCTTGCGTGATCGTCGAGGGACATCGCCTGGCCGAAGGGGGGAGCGACTCCCGGCTGCCGCAGGCTGGCCGGCGCGGACACGCGCCGGTCGGGCCAGGCGGGTTCTGAGGGGGTCGCTCCCCCCTTCGGCCAGGCTTCCGTTGCGACCGCGGCGGCGGCCCCGCACGCCGCCGACTGCGCTGGGTCGCTTGTCTTGCTTCGTCGCCAAGTGTCAGCATTTTCGAGCGTTACCGGTCGATTGCGCGCGTCCTTGTCTTCCGTGGGGGTGCCAATCGGGGGGCTAGTTCCATAGCCACCGTACCCGCCATCGTTGTTTCGCCACGGTGGCGCCTCAACTCACGCCCGGTCGGGTGCCGAAGCGGTCATAGCCGATCGGCAGTTCGTGCGTGACGAGGCCGCCTTTCCCTGTTCTGAGGGCGGCCAGGAACGGCGCACCGCCACGGTCCCTGACGACCCCAGGCCCCTCGGCCTTCCACTGCGAGAACAGCTCCGTAAACTCCGGCGCCGCGAATCGCCGCCGAGATTGATGCCACGCGTCGATCCGTTTGAGCCCAAGAGTCGTGATGTCGTTCTGGCCCACGAGATCCTGTGTCTCGAAGTACTGTAGGAGCGCGGCGACCTCTTCGGCCGCCCGCGGTTGCTGCACGGCGTTCGCAAATCGCCGCAGTGCTGCGGTGCATGCCGGCAGCCCCCGCACATCCTTCGCGGCGACGGCGACGATCCGCCAGGTCGGGAGCTGGTTCAGCAGGCGCAGGTGGTCCGCCAGAAACTGCTCGAAGGCGTGGCCCGAGCTATCCGTGACCAAGAACACGAACGAGGTCACGCGGGAGTCGCCCTCCAGGAAGATGGGCAGCTTGTGGATGAAATAGCGAATGGTACTGGGCTCTTTGTAGCGCTGCGCGATGTACACCCGTTGTGGCAGATGGGCCGGCGCGATCCCCAGCCGGGTCGTGAACAGCGCGACCTTGTCCTGCTCCGTGGCGTGCCAGTCGACGCGTGGTTCGCCGAGGACGTAGTCGAGGAGCATCAGCTTGCGGGCCACCAACGCCGGGCTCGTGCGACGCCGATTCCGATTGTCGTCCTGGTGGATGGCGGCATAGATCCGCGCGTGGTGCAGATGGTAGACATGGCCGCGGTCGGGCCGGAATTGAAACCGGCGTGCCAGGCGTCGCGCGACCAGGCGGTCCAGAAAGTCGCGCACGCCGGCCCCGTACTTCAGGCCGGCGAATGCCGTGTAGTGCCGGCGCAGACAGAAGCCGCTGTGGAGCGCGACCGTGACGAGGAAGCGGGTCTGACGCTCGCTGAAGCCGAGGGGCGCCAGGGCGGTGACGCGCTCGTCGAACGTCATCAGAGCCGCTCCAGGTGCTTGGGATCATGCGGCGTGCCGCCTCGGCGGGTGTTGCCGCCGCGCCCGCCCGATGCGCTGCCTCGATAGCGCGCGAAGCCGGCCTGGGACTTACCGGACAGCTGTCCGCGGGAGTAGTGCTCGGTCACGAGCTCCACGTCACGGTGCTCAAGTCGGCCCGACTCGGTCTCGTATTCGATGCGCAGATCGGGCAGTTCCAGGTGGCCGCGGACGATGGGGAGCTCGTGGGACTTCGCGAAGGCCTGGCGGTCGTGTCGCAGGTCCGTATCGTCTGGCCGGTGCTTCCGGTTCAGGAATATCTGATAGTCGCGCTTCAGTTCGTAGTCGAGGATGACCCGCGTGACGCGTCCACCCTCGCGCTCGATGCGGGCCGCCTCTGCTTGGAAGACTCGATACAACTGCGCGTCGTGCCGCAGCTCCCGCGGCTTGACGATTCCGGCGTAGTACTCCTGCTCATGGCCACCTGCCCGTGGCATGGAATGGGTGTCGAGCAAGTCTTTGCCCTCGCGTGTCAGCGCCGCGACGTGTTGGGCGCCGTCGCGATCCACGATCGTCTCGAGCGTCACGAGGCCCTCATCGGCGAGGTGGCGCCAGAGGGCCGGGCCCGCTCCGCCGGTCTCAAGGTCCTCCGTCGGCACGACCCGGAATGCGCCGACGGTCGCCAGGGCTCGAACATCTGCGCCGTTCAGGAAATAATCGCGGTCGCGACCCTCGACGGGCTCCCGAACGTCCCCGCGGGGCAGCGTCAGGCCGCGCGCAGGGACCTCCTCGACGCGCGCGTGAATGACGGGCTCCGGTTCTCGCTCCGGCGTGAGATCACGGTCGTCGTCTCGGCCCCTCGACATGCGGTGAACCTCGCGGGTCACGTTACGCCGATCTAGGCGAGATGCCTGTCATGTGGCTGACATTGTCGGGAACCAGACATTGTCGGCTATCTGACAATTGGCTTGGCCCACTGCGGTTGGCTGGTCGTGACTACGGCGCTACTCTGGAGTGGCCACCGATACCGTCAGAAGAACGGCGGATTCAAGAAGATCGAGGACCTCATGGAGTTCTCGAATGCTTGCCGCTTTCTGGCCGGGATTTTGTGATCCATCCCGCTGACCTTGCCGCCGCGGTCTCTGACGGTCGCTGAAACGCTCAGGACATGTCACCAGGTCGCACCGTCGGTGAGCGCAGTGGCGGGCGCTTTAGCAGTCACTGGAACCTCTTGGTCTCGCCATTTCGACCAAACCTTGTGCGGTCTTCAAGCCCGGCCTTCAGCCGTGCGGCCGGGAACCGTCAGTACCCACACCGCAGGAGCGAGCACCGCGAGGGCGACGGCGACGGCCGGCAGCCCGAACATGATGAAGGGGGGGCGAGCCGACCGCTCGAGACCAGTCGCGTGCTCGATCGCAGCCAGCCCGAGGGCGAGCAGGAGGACTTGGCTGACGACCGCTCCGATAGCGGTCGCCCTGCTCGTTCGGACCAACGCCGCCGCGATCGATCCGCTCACGAGGCCGATCGCTAATCCGACGAGCACCGAACCGCCTATATGGATGCCTCCCGTGCTGACGATTGTCTGAAACGGGAGCGGCTCCCCGCGCGCGACCCCCACGGCAATCGCATAGACAACGAGAAGCACCGCACCACAGACGGCGGCAAGCACGCTGGCAACCGTACCGAGGCGCACCGAGCGGGTGCGGCCGACGCCGACCGAACTCGCTGCGCCGCAGACAGCAAAGATGATGACCCACATCGCAACGCCACGGACCGCCGGCAGGGGCGGTTGTAGATTGGCAAACACTTCGAGCGAGTGATTGATGACGTGCATGGCGCCGAGGAGCAGGCCGAATCTGCAGCCCACGGCGACGGCCGAGCGCGACCGAGTCTGCCTGTTCATGGAATCCCCTCCGGACTGGCCCAGTCGACTCGCTATCGTCTGGCAGACCACAGCGCGTCACAGTTGCGTGTGCCCAGGCGGACGACAGGCCGCAGCACCGCTCATCGCTCTGGATCTGAGACCGTCAATGTCTGGTCACTACATCTTAGGCGAATTGGCGTCACCCTCAAGACCGGGCCCGTATTACGCGCCGCCGCAGGGGCCGCACCCCGGGTCGTGGGCCGGGCAGGTCGGCTCGTGAGCTTGGTCCTGATCCGGCCCGATAGACCTCCTGCATAAGCCGTTTCGCCGGGCGTCGCCATTTTTATGGTCTCCCTCCCGCTACTTGAGCGATATCTCAGACGTAAACGCGGACTGTGCTTGATCCGGCCTAACGGACATCGGACGTAAGGCGCTCCTCGAAGCTCGTGCGGAGGTCAGCCACCGTGTACGCCCAGCCCCGCGCGAGCGGTGGGCGCTCGTGGTGGGCGCACCCTGCGTTCACCCGCATGAACATTGGCCCGATGATCCTCGAGAATCAGATCGAGGACCGGATGGAACTTCTGGTGCGCCTCAAGGCTGCTGGGCGCAGTGGTGGGGACTCGGCGACCAGCGACGACGCGGGAGTGCTCGTGCGTTGTCCCTAATCTCTACGAGGACGGTGTGTGTTGAAGAATCGTACGACGTCCTGGCCCCAGACGGCAACACCCTGGCCGGAGAAGAGGAGGTGTCCGGGGGCGACGTTGTTGAGATTCTGGGTCGGTGTGAACGGTGGGTAGATTGTCACAGCCGCGTCGGCGCCGTTCCTCGCGGCATTGTCACAAACGCTCTTGACGGACTCCGTGGTGGCATCATTCTCTGCGCCCAGGCAGAGTAACGGGATCCGAATCTTTCGCGCCGCGTCCTGCATTGCCGTCTGAAGCTCGCGGCTCCTGTTCCACGTTAGGGAACCGCCGGCCTGATCGACGATCGCGTAAAATCCATCACTGCGGCTGGCGGCAAATACGGAAATGATTCCGCCGAACGACCATCCCATGATGCCGATGCGATGGATGTCGATATCCGGCAGGCCCTTGGCGTAGTCCAGTGCGGCGAGCACATCGTCGGTTTCCGCCTGTAGGCGGCCAGTCATTCTTGCGCCGGTGTCTGCACCCACTTCCCGGCGGTAGATCTGTCCATCCGACTTGCCGTACCCGCGGCGCTCGGGAAGGGGCGCAGCCGGTCCCGCAGGAGGCGCTCGGAGTCATCAACGCGGCGGCTGGCGGGAAACTGATCTTCAGATCCGAATGCAGTGCGGACGGCACCCCATGGGCAAGCGTCGACGTGGCGACGGAGAGCACCGTCAGCGCGGCCGACGAGATGCACGCGAGTTTGGAAGGAAAGGACGCCGCGGGCAAGCGGGGCAAGAGCTGTTCCACGCGCGGGTGTCCGGCGAGTGCGGGCGCTAGTCGTTGGGCTGTCCGCGCCCGGACACACCGTCTGGTGCTGCTTTTGCCCAACGCCTTTTGGCTCGGGAGGCTCAGGCCGCTCAGCCGGAGAAGTAAGCGCCGTCGGTCGCGACCATGGAGATAGGCCGGCGGCCCAAGTTCTTCTGAACGGCCTTACCTAGCGGGCAACGCGGGAGCCACGTGATTGGCAAGATGTCCGAGGAGATCCACGGCGCGGTCGATATCAGCTGTGTCGTGCTCTGCGTTCATGATGAAGCGCAGTCGACTCTGTCCCATCGGAATGGCGGGAAACGTGATGGCGTCGACATGAAGGCCCTCGGCCGCGAATGAGTTCGCAAGGAATGCGCACGCGGTTTCGTCGCCGACGTGGAAGGGCAGGATGGGGGTCTGTGTCGACGTGAACTGAAGCCCGCGCCGCGCCATTCGGGCGACGGCGTGCCGCTGATTGGCCCAGAGGCGTTCGCGTCGAGACGGCTCGTCGACCACCATATCCAAGGCCTCAAGAACGGCGGCGGCCTGATCCGGTGGCAATGTCGAGGTAAATCCGTACGCTGCGCACCCGGCGCGGAGCAGGGTGGCCACAGTCGCGTCGGTGGCGACGAAACCGCCGATGCACCCGTACGCCTTGCTCAACGTGCCCATGCTAATGATCCGCGGGCTACCGATGTTGAAGTGTTCGGTTGTGCCGGAGCCCGTGGCGCCGAGCACGCCCGTTCCATGGGCATCGTCGATGTATACGCTCGCGTCGTAGCGGTCCGCTAGGGTCATCATGTCCGGCAACGGCACGATATCCCCGTGCTGACTGAAGACGCCGTCTGTGACGATGATCTTGACTGAGGCCACTGATGTCTTTAGCTTGGCCTCGAGATCGTTCATATCGAGATGCTTGAACGTGATGGATGGCGCGCCGGATGCGCGAATGCCCTCCCGGATGCTGAGATGGTTGAATTGATCGGTGAAGAAGGCGTGCGTCCAGGCCGTCTGGGGCCGGTATCCGATCAGTCTCGCCGTCTGTGCCAGACGAACGAGTGCCGGGAGTACGCCCAGATTGGTGAGGAAGCCGGTCGCGAACAGGATTGCGGCGTCTTTGCCTTTGACGGAGGCGAGGCGGGCTTCGAGTTCCTCGTAGAGGGAGAGGTTGCCGCCAAGCAGACGAGACTCGCAGTTGCCGACGCCGTAGGTCTCGAGGGCGGCGTGGGCGCGCGCCTTGAGGCGTTCGCTGGTGGCGAGTGCCAGGTAGTTATTGCTGCTGAACGAAATGCAACGGCGGCCCTTGTCGATGAACGACGGACTCGGTAGCGTCGTCGGCGTGCCGGCCTGGTGAGCGGGACCGCGGCCGGCAAACCAGGCGGCGAGGTCTTGAAGGTCTCTCATGCGTACGCCTCCAGGATCAGCACGGCGTTCATGCCGCCAAACGCGAAGGAATTCGACATGACGACGCGGAGCTGGCGCTCGCGCGCGACGTTGGGGACGTAGTCAAGATCGCACTCGGGATCAGGCCGATCGAGGTGCGCCGTGGGCGGCACGACCTTGTGAGCCAGGGCCATGAGGCAGATCACGGCTTCGAGCGCGCCAGCGGCGCCAAGGAGGTGCCCGTGCAGGGCCTTCGTGGACGAGATGCAAAGGTCGCGCGCTTGTGCGCCGAATGCAGATTTTATGGCAGCCGTTTCAATGGCGTCGCCCGCCTGCGTGCCGGTGCCGTGCGCGTTGAGGTAGTCGACTTCACCGGTCTCTCGGCCTGCCTCCGTCAACGCCATTCGAATCGCACGAACCTGTCCGTCTGCGTCCGGTCTCGACATACTCGACGCGTCGCCCGAGTTGCCATAGCCGGTCACCACTCCGTGGATTCGGGCACCGCGACTCCGTGCGTGCGATTCACTCTCCAGAACGACCGCCGCGGCTCCTTCCCCCAGAACAAGGCCGGTACGATCGGCCGAGAACGGCTTGCAGCTCCGCGATGCATCCGCCGGATCTGCATGCGCGAGGGCATGCATGGCTTCCCATGACGTGATGTTTCCGAACGTCAGCAACGCTTCTGACCCTCCGGCCACGATGACGTCGGCGTAGCCGTGTCGGATGGCTCGAGCGGCCTCGCCGATACTCATGGCTGACGATGCGCAAGCCGTGGAGATGTTGAGTTGAGGTCCTCGAAAGCCGTGCTTCAACGAGATGAACGCTGCAGACGAGTTGCTCATGCCAAGCACGACAGTCGTCGGCCGAAGTCTTCCGCGCTCCGACACGAACAGGAGCCGATACGCCTCCTCAATCGAAGAGGCACCGCCAAGCCCGGTGCCCCAGTACACGCCGGCCCGTCGCAGAGCTTCGTCCGCAAGGGGCAGTTCGGCGTCGGCGATAGCCTGCCGGACGGCTTCAAGCGCGAACAGCGTGGACCGGTCGACATGCGTCGGAGGTCGCGCCGGTTGTCCCAGGTCTGGGAGCGGGGCCACATAGCCGGCGACGAGACTGTTCGGCGTCGGGAACAGATCGGCAGGGACGTGCGCAATCCCGGAACGTGCGTGGATGACGTTCGAAAACAATTCCGTCGTCGTCTGCCCGCAGGGCGACACGACACCCATGCCTGTGACCACGACCCTCGGGCCCGTGTTTCTCGCTCGCTGGGTCACTGCGTGGGCGAGGGCGTTGGAATCAGGTCGTCGATGAGGCCCGACAGGGCACGAAGCGTCTTTGTTTGCTGCGCGGCGTCCTGATCGATGGAGACTCCGAATTCCGTTTCGAGATCGAACAGGAATTCGAGGTAATCGAGCGAGTCCGCGCCAAGGGCTTCGATCGGGCCATCCATGTCGATTGCCTGCGGATCGAGGCCAAACTGTTTGGCTGTCAAGTTTCTGAGTTGGGTCAGTGTATCCATGGTGCTGGGGAGAACGCGGGCAGTCCGAAGAACAACCGTTGGCGCGATGTCGCGGCACTGCGATCGCGTTCAGGTCCTTCTACTGAACATGGGCATTGGAAGTGTCCCACAGCGATGACGCCAGATGGCGATACTCCCGCAGCCTTGAACGCAGGGTAGCAGTCTAACCGAAGAGTCTTAAGACGTCATGAAGCGGACATGAAGGGCAATTAGTGCTTCACCTGGTCGAACCTGGCGTGCGGTGGTGTCCCTCGATGCGTTGGGGGCGCGGCCACGGGCAACGCCGTACGGCAGCACCACCGGCCTCGATATCAACGGCGACTTGATCTTCAACGACCGACGCGCGGGCGTCGTTGGACGGAATACGGAGCGTATCTCGGCGCAGTGCGCCCGGGCGGGCGAATCTGAGCTTTTCCATTGCTGTCGGGCCGCGAGCGCCGCAGGATGAGGTCAAGCCGCCCACTGCCATCGACTGGCGTGGACACTTAACGCGCTCAGGTAGTGAATCGTTACAACCACACGGGCTTCAGACGTCGCCGCTCTTTCGGCAACCCGCGGCGGTCCAGAATCCGCGAAAGGTCGATCTTGGCGTGAGTGTGAGCTTCTAGGCACAAGTGTGAACACGAGCGTGGACGGGGGCGCCTAAGGAGTAGAGACGATCATGCGCCGGGGCGACGTGCCCCGGCGCCACACTCCAGGAACCTTTGTTGCCGGAGTCGGTCGAGATCGTCGCCGCGACCCGGCTCGACAGCGCGATCCGCCTCATTGGCCGAGGCCTCCAGCCCGGCGCATTCGTAGACCGCTTTTTCGATCAGTCGCACTTGCCGGCGCCGACGGTTCTCTCGAGGGAGCCGACGTTCGATGGCGAGGGCCTCCGCTTCAAGCTCGGCGTCGAGGCCGCCCGGCTCGGCCTCGCGTACGAGTACGACCCATACTTTCCGCTCTCGATCGCCCGCATCGACCCGTTGGCGCGACATCCAGGACGGCACCGACGGCGCCCGCATAGCAGCTGACGGAGAACGTCAAGAAGGCTGAACGCGACCTTCGGGAGTCCGCCTGGCGCGCATATAGGAATGTGTACATCCTCGCGGATAACAACTCGCTGCGTCAGATCGACCTGGGCCTAATCCATTCGAGCGCCGCCAGTTCGCTGACGGATTTGATACTGTCGCGGCTCAAGCAAGAGGACATCTGACCTGCCCCAACAATTCGCCACGCCTAGAATGAGGTTCTCCGTTGCGGATGATGTTGGTCGCCGACGGTCTGCTCAACACGGCGCCGTCTTCAGACAACCGCCAGACAATCCTGGTATGACTCGTCCATGTGGGTGTTGGTGGTCGAGGACGAAGCGTCCATGCGAGCCGTGGTGTGCCAGGGCCTGCGCGAGGCGCACCACACCGTCACCGAGGCCAGAGACGGCGGCGAGGCCCTCGCGGCGCTCGCCACCGCAGCCTACGATGCCGTCCTCCTCGATCTGATGCTGCCCGTCGCGAGCGGTCTCCATGTGCTCCGCGAGGTGCGCGCGGCCAACAATCATGTGCCGGTCGTGGTCGTCACGGCCCGCGATGGCTCAGACGATGTGGTCTCGGCGCTGGATGCAGGTGCCGACGACTACCTCGTGAAGCCCTTCGCATTCGACGTGTTGCTGGCCCGCTTGCGGGCGATCTCGCGTCGGGCCTCGAGTCCGCCGATTGCTGAACTACGTGTCGCCGATCTGGTGCTCGCCCCGTCCGCGCGCGCCGTTCGTCGAGGCGCCACGATCCTGTCGTTGACCGCGACCGAGTACCGTCTGCTCGAGTTCCTGATGCGTCGGACGGGCCGCGCGGTGTCGCGCTCCTCGATCATCGACGGCGTCTGGGGACAGCACGCCGAGATCGAGAACAACACGGTCGACGCCTTCGTGAAGCTGCTCCGGGCGAAGGTCGACTGCCAGCCCGGTCCGCGGCTCATTCACACCATTCGCAGTTTCGGCTACATCCTGCGGGAGGAGTGATGCCCTGGCGTTCCATTGGCGCGCGTCTGACGGCGTGGTACACCGGCGTCCTCGCCACCATCCTGCTCCTGACGGCCATCGGCGTATGGGCCGGCCTCCGCCGAAGCGTCAATGCGACAGTCGATCGCGAACTGCAGTCACGCCTGACAGCGGTACGGACCTACATCAAGGAAGGACCCGATGATTCGAACATCCGCGACCATTGGGTTCACGAGTTGTCCGAAGATTCGATGGTCGCTCCCGGCAAGGGCGTCATGGTCGTCTCCGAGGCGGGGCGTTCGCTTTATCGATCTCCGGACGCCCTGAACTGGCCGTTCGCTTCTGTGCTATCGACTCGTCGTCGTCCCGGTCCGTTCACGGCGATCGTCGAGGGCCGACGATACCGCGTTCTCGTCGCCAGTCTCCCGATTGGCTCGGTCGAGCTGGCCCTGCCGCTGCGCGCCTATGACGATGTGATCGAGGACTTCTTTGCGACGGCCGTCGTCGCGAGTCCCGTGCTGCTCATCTCGGCGGCCCTGGCGGGCATGTGGTTGAGCCGGCGCGCGTTGCGGCCGGTCGATGCCATCACGCAGGCGGCCCAGCGTGTGAGTGCGTCCACCCTCGACTCTAGGTTGCCGGTTCCAGCCAGTCAGGACGAACTACGACGCCTGTCGGAGACGCTCAACGCGATGTTGGAGCGTCTCGAAGCGGAGGACCGCAAGGGCCGGCAGTTTACCGCGGATGCATCGCACGAACTGCGTACGCCAGTGGCGATCATTCGAGCGACCGCGGACGTGACGTTGTCACGGCCCCGTACGGATGCGGAGCATCGACAGGCGTGGCTCGTGGCTCGGGCCCAGACTGCACGCCTGGGCAAGATGGTGGATGCCATGCTGCAACTCGCGCGTTCCGATGTCCGCGGCCGATCGGTCGCCTCCGAGACGCTCGACTTGGCGGATGAAGTGCGTGAGGTTTGCCAAGAAATGGTCGTCGTGGCCACGCGCGCGGGGCTGGCGCTCGATCAGTCCATCCCATCGACGGTGCGCTTTCGCGGCGATGGGGAGGGCCTTCGAACGCTCGTGTCCGCGCTGCTCGACAACGCGGTGAAATACACGCCGTCCGGCGGGCGCATCGACGTCAGCCTAGAACAGACCATGGGTGAAGCCGGACCGATCGTGCTGCGCGTGTCCGACACGGGCATCGGACTGCCGGCCGACGAGGTGGAGCACGTGTTCGATCGCTTCTACCGCGTGGCGAAAGATCGATCGCGTGAGACGGGCGGGGCCGGACTTGGCCTGGCGATCGTCCGGGCGATTGCCCGGCAGCATGGCGGCGACGCTGTCATGGCCAGCCTGCCCGGTCGCGGATCGACGGTGACGGTGACGTTCTTGTCGAACGCAGTTTGAGCCCCCGGACATCCAGCAACGACGCGTGCCGGGGCTTTCAGCGGTTTTTCAGCCATACGTGTTGAACTGTCCACGTGAAACGCGCCGTCTCGCCCGTACTGAAGGGCGTCGCCATCGCGGCGGCGATCGTGATCGGACTCCTCGCGCACGAGCGGGTGCGAAGCCGTCCATATCAGTCCGAGCAGGTCGTGATTGCCGGCGTGGCCAATGCCGGCCGGATCGGATCGCATCTCCTTCGCGGCGCGCAACCGTCGCTCGCGGGCTTTCAGGCCCTTCGGGCGCTCGGCGTCACGTCGGTGATCAATCTGACGACCGGTCGTGACGAAGTCACCATGGAACAGGCTACGGTGGAGGGCCTGGGGATGGAGTACATCCATCTGCCGTGGAGCGCCGTCCACGATCCGCCCGCGGAGCACGTGCGCGCATTCGTCGACTGGCTGGAGACGCACCACGACACGTTGACGTTCGTCCATTGCAAGGCCGGTGTGGATCGGACAGGCACGATGGTCGCGTCCTATCGCCTGCTTGCGCAGGGGTGGTCTGCCGACGCCGCCGTCGCCGAGATGGACGCGTTTCACTTTCACTGGCTTCTGCATCCTCACCTGCAGCGATTTGTCTATGCCTTGGCCGCGGCGCGTGACGCAGGCACTGCGGTTCACGTGGTGGCCAGCACGCGATGAGCACGACCTCAGAGGAGACCTTCACATGACCGCGATTCCCGTTCTGCTCTTCATGTCGATGACGTTTAGCGCACCGGCACAGTCCGTCCCCGCGGCGGCAAAGACGAAAGCGCCGGCGGCGGTTGAGGCGAGCTTGAAACGTCAGTTTCCGGCGGCGGAGGTCAAGACCGTCTCGAAGGAGAAGGAGAACGGCCAGACCACCTATGAGATTGAAACCATCAACGCAGGCCATGGGCTGGATCTGGTGTTTTTGCCCAATGGCACGCTCGTGGAAAGTGAAGAAGAGCTGACCCAGGACCAGGTGCCCGGCGTCGTCGAGAAGGCGGTTCTCGCTCGCTACGCGAAGGCGACGGTCGGCAAGCGGGAAAAGCTCACGATCGCCAAGAGTGGCGAGGTCCGGTACGAGCTGGCTCTGAAGGGCGCTCCCGTAAAGGAAGTGGCGCTGTCGCCAACCGGGGCGTGGATCTCACCGAAGCGTTAGTGGTCGAATGTCCCAGAGCCAGAACGAGGACGGAGCGCAACGCATGAGAGTCAGGGTGTGGTGGTTTGTCGTCGGCGTGGCGGTCGCCGCCCTTGCCGGTTCCGCACCGCGAAGTGCCGCGCAGTCGCGCTCGGCGTCGCCAACTCCGCGCGCAGTCTCAGGTGCCGTCGCCGATGAAACCGGCGGCGTCCTGCCTGGGGCGCGTGTGGAACTCGTCGCGCCCGACGGATCCGTACGGGAAACCGTCACGACGGATGCCGTCGGCCACTTTCAGTTCGCGGGGGTGCCGGCCGGGGCCTTCGTCATCCGCGCGACGTTCCCGGGACTCACGCCGACGAGCGCGACGGCTCGCACGACGGGCAACGTGGACGCGGTGAAGCTGGTTCTCCACCTCGCGGGCCGACAAGAAGGCGTGACCGTCGAGTTGGGAGGTGCGAGTGTGTCGTCGGATCCCGCCGCCAATCTCGATGCGGTCGCCGTCAGCCAGGACGATCTCCGCGGCTTGCCGGTGTTCGATCAGGACATCCTCGGAGCTGTCTCGCGGTTCCTGGATGCGGGCGGCAGCGGCGGCGCGACGCTGGTCGTCAACGGCATGGAAGTCAATGCGTTGCGCGTGAGTGCTTCGGCCATTCAGCAGATCAAGATCAACCAGGATCCATATTCCGCGGAGTATTCACGTCCCGGCCGAGGGCGGATCGAAGTGCTCACGAAACCGGGAGGGCAGCACTACAACGGCGAGTTCAACTTCGTCGGTCGAGATGCGCGGCTGGACGCGCGGAATGCCTTTCTGACGACCAAGCCCGTCGAACACAAGCGCATCCTCGAGGGCGTGTTCGGCGGACCCGTGGGCACCGCCGGCAGGACGTCATTCCTCTTCTCAGGCAATCGGCAGCAGGACGACCAGCAGGGCGTCGTGGTGGCCACCGATCTGACGGGTGCGATTCGTGATTCCGTGCCCCAGCCGAACACCGAGGCGCTGGCGTCGGCGAGCGTGACACATCAAGTCAGTCCGCACACGACGATGGCGATCACGCCGAGCTATCAATACGAGGCCAATGACAACCAGGGCGTCGGTGGGACCACACTCGCCTCGGCCGGGACGACCTTTCGTCACCATGAACAGCAACTGCGTTACACGCACCAGTCGGCGCTGACGCCCAACCTGTTCCTGCAGGTTCAGACGCTCGTCGGGCACGAGAAGGAGACGACCGTGAATGCATCCGAGGCGCGCGGCATCGTGGTGGCGGGCGCGTTTTCCGGCGGCGGAGCCCAGCGCGATCTCGTGCGCACGGAAACGCACATGCAGGTCACACAAAGTCTGACGTGGTCCCATCGCGGCCACACGCTCCAGGCTGGATTCCAGCTGCCGGATTGGAGCCGGCGAGGCTTCGACGATCGGACGGATGTCGGCGGGACGTTCTATTTCGACGGACTCGATTCGTACGCGGCCAACCGCCCGTATGCCTTCAGTTACCAGCAGGGCAACGGTCAGCTGGCGTTGCTCGAGAAGCAGGTGGCGACGTACCTCAAGGATGACTGGCAGATGCGCCGCAACCTGTCGCTCTCCGTCGGCTTGCGGTACGACTGGCAGAACTACTTTCACGACGACAACAACTTCAGTCCGCGGCTCTCCGTCGCGTATGCTCCGAGAGCGTCCACGCGCACCACGTTGCGGGCGGGCCTCGGGTGGTATTCGGATCGCAGCGGACCTGTGATCCTGGCGGACCTGATTCACTCTCAGCGTGGCGACCTTCAGCGCTACCTGATCACCGATCCCCCGTATCCCGATCCCGGCATCAGCAGCGCCGTCGCCCAGGCTCGAAGCCTGACGACCCTCGCGCCGGGTGTGCAGATCCCGAGAACCATCCAGGCGAGCGTGAGTCTCGATCGCCAGCTCCGAAAGGGACTCACGATGTCCCTGGGATACACCGAGTCTCGTGGCTACGACCTCTTCCGGTCTCGCGACATCAACGCCCCGGCGCCGCCGCTGTACCTCAGCCGGCCGGATCTCACGTTCGGCGTCATCCGGCAGATTGAGTCAACGGGCCGGCAGGTGGGACATTCGTTCCAGGCCACGCTGCGCGGGCAGGTGACCCGGTGGTTCAACGGGCAGACACAGTACACGTTGAGCCGGACGCACAACGACACGAACGGCCTGGGGAGCTATCCGGCGAACGACTATGACCTGAGCGGCGAGTGGGGGCTGGCGGACTCCGATCGGCGACATCGCCTGGCGCTCCTGGGAAAGATCACGCATGTGCCGCTCGTCGATCTCGGCATCGGCCTGACGATTAATTCCGCGGGGCACTACACGGCCGTGCTACCCGAAGACATCTACAACAACGGCCGCGGGCGCGCCCGGCCCGCCGGTGTCGCGCGGAACACGCTGCTGGGAGCGGGCTACGCCCAACTCGACCTGCGCGCGAGCCACACGTTCAAGCTACCGACCAATGATCGCTCCTGGGTCGTGTCGCTCGATGCCTTCAATGTGATGAACCGCGTGAACTACGGCACGTTTGTCGGGACGATCGGCTCGCCGTACTTCGGTCAGGCGATTTCGGCCCGCGCGTCACGCCAGTTGCAGTTGTCGGCGGGCGTGACGTTTTGAGACGAGCCATTGTCCGGTCTCAGCCAGTCGCCAGTATGCGATGGTGCACCGCGGGTCGCTCGGCCTTCCTGCGAGGCGAGCTTCAGTAGATGGCGCATCCGATTGCGACGTTGTTTGTCGAAGAACTCAAGGCGACCTTGCGTGGGCACTTTGCCTGGCTTGGCGCCGCGGCCGTGCTCTTCGCCGTTGGCGTCCTCGCCACGGTGGGAACGCAGGATGTCTGGCTCGACGGCTACGGGATCGTCGCTTACGGGTTTGCGCCCTTGATCTTCATTCCGCTTGGCGCGGGATTCATCGCCAGTCCTCGCGCGACCCGGTTCGTCGAAAGTGTTTTCACGGCGCCGGTCGAGCGGTCCCAATGGCTTCTGGCCAAAGCGCTCGTTCTTTCTGCGCTGGCCGCTGCGTACTACGTGGCGCTGCTGCCGATGTTCGCCGTGTATGCGGCGCACGTGCCCGTGCCGACGCTGCTGCGATTCTTGATGTTGTGGGCGCCGGGCACCCTGCTCATCAGCGTGTCGGTGGGCGTCTTGATTGGCGTGCTCTTCATTGGTCGAAGCGTGGCGGCGCCGGTGGCGGCCGGTACAGCCGCGTTGCTTGTGTACGCGGCGGCGGTCCCTCTCCAGGAACTGCTCGTGTCGCAGGGCAACGGCGCCACCCGCACCGGCCACCTGATGCTGGTGAGCCCGCTCGTCTTGCTGAAGAACGCCCTGGGATTCGCGCTCGTCGCCACAATGGTGCCCGCGAACACGACGTCGACGTGGGTGGCGTTTTTCCTGGTCGCCGTCGGCGCACTGGCGCTCGCGGCCTGGATTTTTCTCCGCGCCCAGGGCGTTGAAACCTGGGAGACGTCGCCCAGGCAGCGTGGCACGATCGCGATGTGTTTGACGGCCCTGGCCCTGCTGCCGATCGTCGCTGCCGACACGAACTATGACCGCCCGGCACCGGCCGCCAACCACGCGCCTCCGCTGCGAGGCGTCTTTGGGCGTGCCCCGGGCTCGATGGCGCTGGTGATGCCCGGCGCCCCGTTCCCGCAGCGATGCTGCAGCCCGGTCCTCAACCGGGACGCCAGCGCCCTCGGCACGGATGAAGTGACCCATCGCGACCTGCTGCTGGCATTGCCGGTCGACGCGAGCATCGACGTCAGCGATGCGGCCGTGCAGATCGCGCCGGAAGGCGGACTCGAGATGCGTGCGGAGACCGATGCGATCGGGACGCCGGTCGTGCGTCTCGAGCGACATCACTACGCCATTGACCAGGGGCCGGTTGGGGCTGACGGCCGGCGCCTGGTCGACGGGTGGGTGGCGCGGATTTGCGTCAGTGTACGCCCGACGCAGCCGTGGGACATCGGCGGTGACCGCTATCCGCTCGCTGTCACGGCGAGCTATCGCGTACCGGGCGACGTCAACAGCCGCGCATTCAACGCCCGCGGCGCGATCGATGCCCAGGTATCGAGCGCCTGGTACGAGATGGCGATCGCGTCTGGCATCCTCCCACTGATGTGTCTGCTGGCGGCGGTTGTGCGATGGAGGCGGACGCGATGACGGAAGACTTCGTGTATGCCGTCGAGACGCAGGGGCTGACCCGTCGCTTCGGCACCTTCACGGCCGTCGATGGGGTCACACTGCGTGTGCCGAAGGGCCAGCTCTATGGGTTTCTGGGTCTCAACGGCGCAGGTAAGACGACGACCATCCGCATGCTGACGACGCTGCTCCCGCCGACGGCCGGGACGGCGAAGTTGTGGGGACAGGATGTCGTAGGTTCACCGCTGGCAGTCCGCCGCCTCGTGGGCCTAGTCAGTGACGAAACGAGTGAAAGCCAGTCGGCATGGACGGCCCGTGAGTACTTGGCCTACTTCGCGCGGATTCGCAGGTTGGCTGATGCCCGTGGTCGCGTGGAGCAACTGCTGGACGACGTGGGCCTCGCCAGTCAGTTCCGCGGCAAGCGCATCGGCACCTACAGCACCGGAATGAAACGTCGCGTGGAGATCGCCAGGGCCCTGATGGGCGGCCCGAAAGTGCTCTTCCTCGATGAACCCACACGCGGTCTCGACCTTCCTGCCAAACGTGAGATGTGGAATCTCCTCCGGCGGCTCGCCGAGACGGAGCAGGTCACCACCTTTCTCAGTAGTCACGACACCCAGGAAATCCGCACGCTCTGCAGTCACATCAGCGTGCTCGCCGCCGGGCGTGTCGTCTATACCGGCGCCACGCGCGAACTTGGCGACGACCTTGACACGTTCGAGGATCGGCTCATCGGCATGCTGACCGGGACACGCTGAGCGACAGGCGTCCGTGGGTTACGGACGCGGCTGCAGCGCTACCGTGGTCGAGGATCCCCAGGCGAGCGGATGGGTAGACGCCACCGGTTCGGTATTCCACAGACATTCTCGAACCGTCATCAGGCGAGCAGTCGGATCGATTGTGACCACTTGAAACGACAGGCGGGTTTCATCGGCGGCAGACAACGCGCCCTTCATCGGCGAGTCCACGCGGAAAGTGTGCAGCGCTACGCTGTGGTGCGGACCGACCCAGTCGTAGAACTGATTCCAGTTTGAGTTGCCGTGAAAGTAGGCCGTGATGTTCGGATGCCGGCCAAGGAACGCCTCGAGCGCCGCCTGTTCGCGGACCGGCGGCGTATCCACGGTGGGGCCGTCCGCAAGCTGGTCGGAGAGCAGGTTCTCGAAGAGGTCGTGGCTGTTGATGTCGTGCGTTCCATTGGGATTCGTGAAGTGCTTGGCTTCGGTGTCAGGCTGATCATGGGTGACGATCACGACGGGCGTTGACGCGGCCACGTTCGTCAGCTCCGTCTCGAGCCACGCTCGTGTCTCTGAGTCCGGCCAGATCGTGAGAAACACGAAGTGGATGCCACTGATGTCGCGCGCGTAGCGCACCTTACCCGTTTGATAGCGGTAGGGCTCGGCCAGGTCGGGTGAGCCCTTCGTCATGTACCGTTCAAACAACGCCTGCATCGCGGTAGCATCCGTGGCCGGCTCCATGGGATGGTGAAACCCCAAGGCGTTGCTCGCGTCGTGGTTACCGGGGACGGCGTAGAGCGGCGTGCGTGCGCCGGACGCGTCGAGTAGCGTGAGGCCGTGATCGTAGTCGCGGACAAATGCCGCCCACGAGACGGCGGCCGGTTGGATCGTGCCGGTGTCGAGTCGCTCCTCGCGATTGGCGATGTCGCCGCCATGAGCGAGAAAGGTGATGCCGCCGACGACATACCCGGCGCCCAGCCCGCCGTCAGCCGGCAGCACGGAAGCCGGCACCCGATTGATCGCGTCTACCAACGCTTGATTGACGACATCGGCGGGCACGTCCGTGAGACCGCGGAAGTGCGCGCGCTTGAGGCCGTAATGCGCGTCTGACGTGAAGATGAACTGCAGCGCGTCTGTGGCAGCCGGCAAGGATCTTGCCGCTGGGCCCGGCACAGAGGCCACGACGATGGCGACGGCCGCCGTGGTGCACCAAAGACCGCGGAGCGCGGCGCGGCCGGACGACGACGACATAGTGGACCTCGGCGAGAAGGGCCGCGCACGAGGCCCTGACCTCGTGCGCGGTTGACGAAGCACTAGGGCTTACGCGACAGGCCGACGGTCAGCGAGAGCGACACGCTCCGGCCGGCTAGCGGATTGAGCAGATCCCCGGCGTTGGGGTTGGCGGTGGTCGATGCGGCCGATCCGCCCTTGGGGATCGCGGTGATCGACTGGTTGTCGGTCAGGTTGTTCACCGCCAGCCGAATGCGCGACTGCGAGAACATCGACGAACCCTTCAGCGTGTAGTTGAAGAACAGGTTCGCGACCGTGAAGGGATCGAGTCTGAAGGCCTGATGAACCGCGCCGTTGTCGTTGTACCTCTGTCCCACGCGCTTGCTGAAGAAGCCAAGGTTCCAGCTTCCGCGATTGAAGGTGAGTCCGAGGGTCTCGGTGTCCTTCGGCGTGTTCTGCACCCATTCGTTGGTACTGGCGTATCGCGCGCTGCCCACGGTGCCGTTCATGTAGAGGGCCAGGCCGCCGCCGATCAGAATGGTGCTTTCGGCCTCGAACCCCTGCGTCCTGGCCGTGCCGTTCGAGAAGTAGTTCGTCATGCCGGAGACGGGATCGACCGCCGACGAGTAGTCGTTCTGGAACCCGATGTGGAACACGTCCATGTCGAGCGTGGCGCGCTTCGACTTCCATACCGTGCCGACCTGAACCGTATCCGTGAGCGTCGGATTGGGCAGGGTCGCCACCTGGGCGCCCGTGACGTCGAAGATGCTGGTCGGTGGAATCAGCTGGCCCTTGCCGTACTGGGCGTAGAAGGACCAGTTGGTCTGCGCCAGGAAGTGCGCGTCAATCGACGGAAGCCAACTGTGGTACTCCGCGACGTGCTGCACCGATGCCGCGCCGTTGAGGTTGCCCACGACCTTGGTGTCCGCGAACTGCGTGAAGTTCTGACGGTAGTACGCGAGCTTGACTCCCGGAGTGACCGTCAGGCGCGTCGTCACCTTGGCCTCGTACTCCGCGTAGGGCTGAAGCGTCGTGGTGCCGAACATCTCGTGAAAGTTCAGGCCGGTGTTCACCCAGGTGCGCGGATCCGAAGGCGCCTGATAGCGGTTCGTCGACGCGTACTCGGACCAGAGGCCGGTCCGGAATATGCCCCGCGTGGACACGTGCTCGAGCGGGATCACGTTGCCCATCTTCCAGTAAGCGTTCAGCTTGTCCGTGGCGCTCGTGGCCGAAATCGCCGTCGGGCTGTTGAAGTTCTGCTTGTTGTGGTACCGCATCGTGTACGTCTTGTTGTCGAACGACCAACCATGGCCGAGCCTGAGCCGTGTGCCGACGTACTGGAAGTTGGTGGGGATATGGTAGAAGTTGAGCTTGTAGTAGAGCGGCGATGCTGGGTCGTTCGTCATCAGGAAGTTGTTCCCGAACTGCGCCAGTTGCGAACGGGTCGAGCCCTTCTGATCCGGCGTATTGCTGTGCAGGTCGACCACCGACGACAGGGCCGTCAACTGGACACGATCGTTCACCCTCAAGCTGTATTTGGCCGAGAACGCTTTCCGGTCCTGAAAGTTAAACGTTTGATAGCCGTCTGACGTCATCCGGTGCCCCTCGACCATCAGTCGCATCCGGCCATTCGCGAACGCGCCCGTGTCGTACGAGAGGTCGACCAGTTTGGTGTTGTAGGAGCCGGAAGAATACGTGCCGTTCAGGCGCTGCTGCGCGTTGAGGCTCGGCGACAGAAAATTGACGGAGCCGCCGAACGTGGACGGCCCGATCGACGCCGCGGACCCTGGGCTGCGATCGAACACCGTGGACCCGATGGTCTGAGCCGGGAAGAACACCCAGGAGTGGTGCGTCGGATCGTTCGTGTCGTTGAACGGGATGCCGTCGTAGCTCATGCCGTAGTAGCCGTCCTTGAACCCACGAAAGAACGTCTTCGTGTCGCTCAGGCCGGGGCCGTTGGCGCTCGAATTGAACGTGCCCGGCGCCATCTGAATGACTTGGCTGTAGTCGGACACCGGCGACGTGTAGTTGCGGATGTACTCGTTGCTGATGAGTGACTGGGCCGAACGGGCCATGAGGGAGCCCTGAGATGGGGCGGCAGCGGCCGCGCTCGGCAGCGCGACGGACACGGTGACGTGTTCGCTGATGTTCTGGACCGTGAGCTTCACGGACAGCGTGGTGGCCGCGGCGCTCCCGGCTTCGATGCCGCGCTGACTCAGGATGTCGAAGCCAGGAACCGCGACCTCGACCGTGTAGGTGCCGGCCGGCACGGCTGCCGAGAAGTGACCCCGTTCGTCCGTCGTCGTGGTCACGATCGCGTTCGTCTTCTCATTGCGAACCAAGACGGCGGCGGCAACCACCGCCTTCGACTCCGGGTCCAGGACGTTGCCGCCGACCGACGGCGCTCCGGCCGTCGAAGCGACAGGGGCCTGCGTTGGCGCGCGGGCCGCGGCGACGCTGCGGCTCAACGACAGGGTCAGCACCCCACACATCACCGCCGCCAGACATGCACGTGCGGGCATTCTCAAAGTCACCATCACTCCTCCACGGCCCATCGCGGGTGGGCACGTTGGGACGGTAAGGACCTGGTGTGTCGTTGATCTGACGAACCGGCAAAATCAACGTAACGTGCGAGAAAATACTTGCAATCTGAATATTGTCTGAAAGCGGATCGACATTTCTGTAACGAAGCGAGGCAGGCAACGCTCGGCTGCCAGTAACTCCGTAGACTGTATTTCGCAGGTCGGAAAAGCCACACCGTGCCCCGATTGGTTCGGAGAACGCTCGCGGCGCTGCTCGGTCTTGTCGACGTCACCTCGACCGCCAGTAAACGCTCGCCTTCGCTCAGGCGTCACACGTGACGCTCGATCCGTCGTCTGGGCCGTGCTTGCGCCGAGGCGCGTTAGACCCCACGTCCGTCTGTCGTCCAACGCCATCCGTGCCGAATCATTCTGCGCGGTCCACGTCAATCGATCGCAGAGAGCACCCGCAGCGCGAACGCGCCGGTCTTCATTCGAGTGCCGCAAAGAGGCTGAAGCACATGGCAGGCAGGGCAGTGCTCCGCCGTTGGAGGGAAGGGCTCGCTAGTCTCAGCGTTTAGGCAGGAGTGACCGTTCCACACTTTCACCTGAAGGTTGGCTTGGGCCTGTGATCGCCATATTCACGACTCTGACGAATGCTTGAAGGCCGACGAATCCTTCGGCTACTCGAAGCGCAAGGCATCGATGGGATCGAGAGCGGCGGCTTTTCGCGCCGGGTAGAACCCGAAGAAGATGCCGACGAACCCGGAGAAGAGAACGGCCACCAGGACTGCGTTTACTGGCACGAGGGCCGGAGCACCTTGGTAGTAGCTGAGAAAGGCCGCGATGCCGTATCCCGCCGCGATGCCGATGGCTCCGCCCACAAAGCTGATCGCGACAGCTTCGACGAGGAACTGGGCCAACACATCTGAACCGCGCGCGCCGATCGCCAGACGAAGGCCGATCTCCCGCGTTCGTTCCGTCACCGACACGAGCATGATGTTCATGATGCCGATGCCACCAACCACAAGCGAGACCCCTGCGATGCCAGCCAGCAAGTTGGTCAGCGTGGCGGAGGTCTGCGTGCGCAGCGCGACGATATCGTCTACCGTCCGCACCGTGAAATCATCTTGGCCAGGCGAGGTGCCGTGAGCGGTGCGGAGCGCCAGCGTCACAGCGTCGGCCGCCTGACTGAGTTGGTCGGCCGAGACAGCCGAGACATAGATGTCCTCGAGGTATTGAATCCCGAGCATCTTTTTCATCACGGTCGTGTAGGGGGCCAGCACTTGGTCATCCATGTTGACGCCGCCTTGCGCGGAGCCTTTGGGCGCCATAACACCAACCACACGGAAGACTTGATTGCGGACCCTGATCACCGCGTCCGTCGGATCGACGCCTTCTCCGAAGAGGGTCGTGGCGACATTCGAGCCAAGCACCAAGACGCGCGTTGCGCTTTTCACGTCGTCCTCACTGAAGAACGCGCCAAATCTCACTGGCCACGAACGAATCGACGGTAAGTCGACGTTTGTGCCAACGACGCGCGTATTCCAGTTCTGATTCCCGTTAATCAGCTGCGTGCGGACCTCCGAGTTCTCGGCTACCCACTGAATCTCGGGTAGCTCCCGTAGCATCTGCGCGTCGGCCGGGACTAGGCGCGTGCTTCCACCGGCCCCAGTCCGCACGCCACCCTGGTTCGTGCCGCCTGCTGCGATCGAGATCAGGTTGGTGCCATTGGCCCGAACCTGAGCCTCAATAGCCGCCTGCGCGCCGGTGCCCAGCGCGACCATGGCGATGACAGCGGCCACACCGATGATCATTCCGAGCATCGTGAGCGCCGTCCGTAGCTTGTTGCGCGCCAGTGCCTTGAACGCAACACGAACCGTCATGAGAATGCCCATCTAAATTCACCAAAGTCCGGTCGACGCCGATATCGAATCCGTCGGCTGGCACAAAGAAATACAGAGGCGCACTGACGGGGTTCGGGGTTCTCGACGCCTGTCAATGCGACGACTTGGAGGAGCGTCGAGACCACGGAACGCACTCCGTTGGTTGCGAGCACGGACCAATTGGACCAGGACGGTCTGAAGGTCTTCTGAAAGAGTCCGCTCACACCCGGCTTGGCCCGGGCGCCATCGTGACCGGCATCAGCCTCGATACCAGGAAGCTAGGCCCGCGTTTCGACTGCCCCCTTGCGTACATTCTGCGGCAGAGGATCGGGTGGGTGGGTCAACTGTCCCGGCTCTCCCGAAGCCCACTCTCACCTCACCATCGCGCGGGTGAGGAGCGGGGCCGACCCGTTGCCGTAAGCTCGTCATAGCCGCTGGGATCGCCCGCGTCGCACCTGTTGTTTTCGGTGCGCCACAGGCTGGTGAGGATTGGTCGATGATTTGTGAGTGCCGCCGGTGACCACGAATCCACCATCGCCCGCCTTGAGGGTCAAATCGAAGTCCAACCGTGTTTGCGACTGAGTCTGCAATCCTCGACCCGGGTGGGGAGCGACGTCGGTGCCAACCCTTGGGTGCCCGTCTCCGGCCCAGGGACGATGGCACCTTCATCGATCTTTCAGGCAGAGGCGCTAGCGTGGCCACGTACTAGGTGACCTGCTCGGCGTTCTGAGGACCAGCGGAAACCTGAAAGAATGGCGCTCCCGCCGGACAAGGGGGAGCGATGCGACAGTCACGGTTCACCGAAGAGCAGATGGTTAAGATACTCCGGGAGGCCGACGCGCGGCCGATCGGGGAGGTGGCAAAGAAGCATGGCGTGAGCGACCAGACGATCTATGCCTGGCGCAAGCGCTTCGGGAAACTGGAGGCCGTGGACGTGAAGCGGCTGCGCCAGCTGGAGCAGGAAAACGGACGCCTCAAGAAGCTGGTCGCCGATCTGACGCTCGACGTCGATCTCCTGAAAGAGGTGTCGCGAAAAAATGTATGGTCCGCCCCCGTGACTGCAAGGAGATTCGTCTGATGGGGGGCGTCCGCGCCAATGTATACGGCCTGTGTGTGGCATCCCCGTGGACACCTGGCCATGATGGGCAGTCGCGCGAGCCTGGCCTTCTAAATGGTTCGGTGTCGAGGCACCGCCTTTTTTCGTCAGGTGTCAGACTCGCCGTCGGACGGTTGTGCCATCAGTTCGAATGTTCCTCCGCAGACCTTGGTGAGAGCTTCGTGACGATCGTGGGCGTGCCGGCCGTTACGCGAGGGCGGACGCGGGCACCCGGTACGCCTCACGCCGCGTCAGCACCGCCCACATGATGCGGGCCAGCTTATTCGCCAGCGCGACGGTGACGACATTCGGGTGTGCACGCCGCTCCAAGGCGGTCAGCCACGCGCCGAGCGGTAACCGTGATCGGTTGCTGATGCGGTGGACCGAGCGCGCGCCATGAATCAGGAGCCGGCGCAGATAGCTATTGCCGCGTTTACTGATGCCGAGCAACGTCGGTCGACCGCCGGTCGAGTGTTGTCGCGGTACCAGGCCCAGCCACGCGGCGAAGTCGCGTCCGCTGCGGAAGGCGCCTCCGGCGCCGACGGCCGCGACGACGGCGGTCGCGGTCAACGTGCCGACGCCGGGCACGGTCACGAGCCGCTGACAGGCCTCGTCCTGCTCGGCGATCGCGGCGATCGCCTTGGTCACCTCGGCGATGCTCTCATCGACCACCCGCCACTCTTCACGCAGCCGATGCAGCAGGTGCTGGAGCCGTAGCGACAAGGTCTGCTCGGCCTCGCGCAAGATGTCGGGCAAGTGGCGCTCCAGATGCGCGCGCCCGGCGCGCGGCGTGATGCCACGCTCGAGAAGGAATGCCCGCAGCTGATTGATGACGGAGGTGCGCCGGGCCACGAGGCGATTGCGCACCCGGTGCAGGGCCTGCAAGTCGAGCTGGTCTTCCGTCTTGATCGGCACAAACCGCATCGTCGGCCGCTGGACAGCCTCGGCGATCGCCTCCGCATCGAGATAGTCGTTCTTGTTCGTCTTGACGAAGGGCTTCACGTATTGCGGCGGCATCAGTCGCACGTCGTGACCGTGCGCGACGAGCGCCCGCCCGATGTGGTGCGCGCCACAGCACGCTTCCATCCCGATCAGACAGGCCGGCAGAGTCGCGGTGAATTGCAGCAGCTGCGTTCGCGACAGCCGCCGACGCAGTGCGGGTCGGCCGCTTTCATCGAGGCCGACGACATGAAACGTGGTCTTGCCGAGGTCGATCCCCAGTGTGCAAAGTGTCATGACAGGTCCTCCAGGCGCATCATCGCTCCGCAACCGCCGAGAAGCGAGGGCGGACCATGCCATTAATGGTGAGCGCACGGGTGCGTCGGGAGCAGGTCGCGTTCTTGGAAGCGCGCGGCCAGTCTCGTCGGCGCGCGTGTGCGCTGCTCTCCGTGGCCCGGTCGAGCGTCGGCTACACGTCGCGTCTCGTGATGCGCGATGCCGATCCGCTGACCGCCATGCGCGAGCTTGCGGGACAGTATCCGCGCTTCGGCTATCGCCGCATTCGGATCTATCTCGAGCGGCGCGGCCACACGATGAGTGTCGAGCGCGCGCACCGGCTGTGGCGCGCCGCCGGCCTCCAGGTGCCACGGCGACGGCCGCGGAAGCGGATCGCGACCGGGCGTCCTCGGCCGGTGCCCGCGACGGGGCCAAATCACGTGTGGGCGTATGACTTCGTCTTCGATGCGTGCGCCAATGGGCAGACATTGAAGTGCCTGACGGTGATCGACGAGTTCACCCGCGAGAGCCTGGCCATCGACGTGGCCGGCAGCATCCGCTCCGGTCGTGTGATCGAGGTCCTGTCCCGCTTAGTCAGTGCGCATGGGGCGCCGCGCTATCTGCGGTCCGACAACGGACCCGAGTTCGTGTCCAGAGCGATCTTGCGCTGGCTGCAGACGCCAACATCGGCACCGCGCTGAACGATCCCGGCAAGCCGTGGCAGAATGGCGCCGACGAATCGTTCAACGGGAAGTTCCGCGATGAGTGCCTGAGCCTGGAATGGTTTCGCAATCGTGCGGAGGCGACCGTGCTCATCGAGCAGTGGCGCCGGCACTACAACGAAGACCGACCACATTCGAGCCTGCGCTACCTGACGCCGATGGCCTACAAGACGCAGATCCAGAGCGGGCAACTAACAGGAGACCCGGCGAGCGCCGTTTTCCAGTAATCGCTGGTCCTCAGAACCCAGGCAGGTCAGGCCCATCAAGTACGTCATCACTTCCTGGTGCTTGACGGGCTTCAGAACTTTTCTTGACCACGTCCTGCAGCATGACCTTATCGAGCGACAGATCCGCGGCCAGGCGCTTCAGCTTCGTGACCTCGTCGCGCAATTGCTTCAGCTCGCGCACTTCACTGGGCTGCAGGCCGCCGTACACTTTCTTCCAACGATAGACGCTCTGCTCCGAAATCCCCACTTGCCCACACAGCTCGCCGACGGGTACCCCTTGCTCGTCCTGATCCAGCACCGCCGGAATCTGCTCGGTTGAAATCGCTTCCTCTTCACGGCACACCTCCTGGCCCCTCTGGGCCGATTGTGCCGCAAGACTCACCCTGGATGTGGCCCCGAAGAAGCCGGCGCCCCTCACTCGGCGTGGTCTCCAAACCAGCTGCTCTTGATCTTGATCTGCTTCTTGAATTCATTCGGCGTGCGATAGCCGAGACTCGAATGCGGCCGCACGTCGTTGAAGAACTGCCGCCATTGCTCGATGGCGACTGCGGCTTCCACGCGGTGGCGATACTACTGCACGCTGAGACACTTTGCCGTTGAACGATTCGTCCGCGCCTTCTGCTGCCCCGAAGTCTCACGACCCCCGAGGGGGACTTTCTGGCGGCTCATCGGGTGTTCATCTACGACCGTGGCAGCGCCTGGAGGATGCGGGCATCCGGGTGCTGCGCGCCCCGTTTCAGGCGACCAACCCCGCCCATGTCGAGCAGTTCGGGCGGTCGATTGTGCCGAAGTGTCTGGACTGCATCGTGCCGCTGGGCGAGCGCCACCTGCGCCGCACGCCGCACGAGCTTGTCGCGCACGACCACGGCGAGCGCAATCGCCAGGGAATCGGCAACGAGCTCATCACGTGCCCTGCCGTCCGGCAAGAGACCGGCCGGATTCGCCGGCGACAGCGTCTGGGCGGCTTGCTCAATTGCCACGGCCGCGCGGCATAAGGAAGCGACGCTGCTAGCCGACGGCCCTCGGTCTTGCCCAAGAGGTAGCTGGGGTCTGTGCGAGGCCCGTCACAAGGCCGCCGGTCCGGTTTCCTTCTGCGACGATGCGTGGAGAGCGCGAACGCCGTGGCGGCTCGGCTCTTCGCGGAGCCGCCACGTCTCGCCAGCGGATCGACCGTGCCACGGGTCATGGGTCTCCGGGGCGAGCGTCGAGGGCTGGATGAACGAAAATTTATCCGCGGCCGAGGCTCGGGCTTTCTAATGAGGTCTGCGCGGTCAACTGTCGGCCTCGTGCTTGCCTTCAGTATTCCTGCGGAAAAGCCTATGCTCAGCGTGAAGAGCGGGCGAAGCGCGCTCCCGTCCTGTCGGATCGTGGGCAAATCCCGCTGAGGCCGACGGCTGCGCCTGGGGGCGCAACTCGGGTGCTTCGTCCGTCTCACGGAAGGAAATGTCCACCGCAGCGGATCACGCGCAGCCTGTCACCTGGTCGCGTCAGGTCCCCGTCGCCTCGCAGATGAACGCCTCCTGGGGGAGATCGTCTGCCCCGGTGGGGCCGTCACGATGAACGAAACTTAATCCGGCGCCCATGTTGGCATCAGGCTCGGGCCTTTTAATAAGGTCTGCGCGGCCGATTCCGGCCTCGTGCCTGCGTTCCGTATGTGCGGAGAAGCCCATGCTCAGCGTGAAGAAAGTCCTGCTCTCGTCCGTCGCCATCGCCCTCATGTTCTCGGCACCAAGCCTTGCGGGCCAGTCAACGACTGCAGCCGCACAGAAAGAGAAGAAGAAGGCGCCCGTGACGGCCGTCAATCTCAACACCGCTTCCGAGGCTGATCTGGAGGCGATTCCCGGCGTCGGCGCGCCGACCGCGAAGAAGATCATCGCCGGCCGTCCCTACGCGGCCGTGTCCGATCTGGCTCGGGCTGGCGTATCGAAGGCCACCATCGACAAGATTTCGTCCATGGTGACCACGGGACTGGCCACCTCCGGTAGCGCGGCGGCAGCACCCGTGCCTGCGGCGCCCAAGCCCGTATCTCGCGCGAACACGGCCCCGAGCGTGGCCGGGGCGGCGGCCCAGCAGCCGCCAATGAAGGGGATGGTGTGGGTCAACCTGTCCACAAAGGTGTTCCATCGTGAGGGCGATCGCTACTACGGCAACACGAAGAACGGCAAGTTCATGACCGAGGCGGACGCGGTGAAAGCCGGGTACCGCGAGGCCAAGACCAAGGCCGACAAAGCCTCGAAGTAGGAAGACTACCGTCGCTGACCGCGGGTCCTCAGGGGGAACTTTAGAATGACGTTCCACACTCGCCGCTGCGGGTTCAAGGCGTCGGCGCGGGCTGGCGCGGCGTGGCCATTCGTACTAGAGATGTCTTGCGACGTACGCGCCGGGGTGGTCTGTGATCACCGCGTCGACACCCAGGTCAACCAGGTAATGGTCAATTTCGGCCCCCACATCTGCGAACGCCCCGGTCGTCGACGCGCGGAACGTCCAGGGCGTGACCTGCAGGCCGGCGTCGTGCGCCCAAGTCACGACGTCCGGCCGATCGCCCACAATCGCTTTCCCGGGCGCGATCCTCGTCGCAAACCTGGCTATCTCTGCCAGATCCTCGGGGCGGCGGAGTCGCGTGCCGTCGGCCGGTTCGACCAGCAGTGCCACTGGCGTTCGCCGGCCGAACATCGCCCCAGCGCGACGCACGGTGTCTTCATGAAACGACTGGACGGCCACCGCGTCACTCGACGATGGCGAGACAAGGCCGTGGCGCTGAAGCGCGGCCGCACACAGGCCCAACATATCCACGCCGAATGTCGAGTAGACCTCTGGATCTTTCAACTCCGCGAGCACGGCGATTCGGGTCCGCGCCCAGTCGAGGAGTTCGTCGAACGTCACAATACGGGCCTGGGCGAAGGCCGGACCGAACCACGACCCTGCGTCGAGTCGACGCACGTCGTCCAATGTCAGGTCGTGAACGAACCAACGGCGAGCCGCCGATCCGTTTTCCAGGATGGCGCGGCCGCGATCGGGAAACACCTCGCGCACGTTTGTGGTGCGTTCCAGCGTGCGGTCGTGCAGACAGACGAGCGCGCCGTCACTGGTCACGTGCAGGTCAGTCTCGACGGACCCGGCACCGAAGGTTGCGGCAAGTTCAAACGACGACATGGTGTTTTCCGGCGCGGATGCCGAGGCACCACGGTGCGCGATCACTTCACGGTGCGGTCCCATGCCTGTTGATTCTAGACCCGTGTGCATCGGGCTGGTTCTGAGCGCGGGCGGCCTCCGCGGCGCCGCGCATCTTGGTGTGCTCCGCCGTCTCGTCCAGCACGACATTCCGGTCGAGGTCATCGTGGGCGTGAGTGCTGGCGCCATCATCGCCTCCTACTACGCCGCGGTCGGTCTGACGGCCGACGAGATGATTTCCAACGCGCCTGCCTTTCGCGGGCGTCACATCCTGATGCATGGCGTCACGCTGCGGGTCCACCAGTCGCTCAAACCCTATCTGCGCCGGTTCTGCGGGGTGATTCCGCAGCGGCTCGATCAACTCGAGGCCGCGACGTTCACGACCTTGCATCACGGCATCCAGCGGCTCGGCGTGGTATGCCACGACCTGGATCGCCACGAGCCGCGCTACTTTTCCACCACCGACTCGCACGGCGTTCGTCTGTCCGATGTCGCCCGCGCCAGCGCAGCGATTCCCGGCGTGATGCCGCCGAAGGTCATGACGGTGGCGCACAATGTCGTGCGGTTGGCCGATGGCGGTCTCAGCGACTCGCTGCCGGTCGACTTCGCGCGATCCCGGGCGTTAGGGGCGACGCACCTGATTGCCTCCGACTGCCGCTACTCAGCGCCGAACCCTCCGGACGCGGAGGAGGGGCTCGTGTACCTCAGACCGAATCTGGACGGCATCAAGCCGCTCCGCGCGCCTCGTGCCGCGCTGATGCAGGCGGTCGAGCGCGGCGAAGCCGCGGTGACGGATGCCGCCATCGATCGCATCCGGAACTGGACGCTCGTCCCCCTTGCCTCCGTGCTGGCCTGATCTCCATGACCGACGCCACGTCCATCGTGTTTCTCGACTTCGACGGCACCATCACGCGCGGCGATGCGACCGACGCCATCCTCGAGGCCTTCGCTCCGGCGACCTGGCGCGGGATCGAGGACGCCTGGCTCGCCGGCCAGATCGGATCACGGGAGTGCCTGGCCGCGCAGATGGCGCTCGTGACGGCGAGTGACGCGGACGTCAATCGCCTGCTCGATCACGTCGAGATCGAGCCAGGCTTTGTGACACTCCTCGATGTGTGCGCCTCTCATGCCGCACCGGTCCACATCGTCAGCGACGGCTTCGACTACTGCATCCATCGTATTCTCGGGCGCCCCGCACTGAACCTGGCGGGACGTTTGGCGGAGAGCCGCATTATCTCGAGTCATCTGGAGCCCCTTGGCGGACGGTGGCGCGCCGCGTTCCCCGAACCCGCGGGTGGCTGTGCGCACGGGTGCGCGACCTGCAAGCCGGCGGCAATGGCGCGACTCAACGCGACCGGTGCGCTGGCCGTCTTCGTTGGGGACGGACGGTCGGATCGGTATGCGGCAACGGCAGCCGACGTCGTATTCGCGAAAGGCGCGCTTGCGTCAGATTGCGAGCAGGCGTCGATTCCGTTCCTTCGTTACGACACGCTGGTCGATGTGGCTCGAGGCCTCGATCGACTCCTCGCGGCTGGCGTCCAGCCGCGGCTGTACCGGGAAGGGTAGTGCAACCTCCATGAGCGACACGTCTGAATCGGAACTGCTCCAACTGGAACGGAAGTACTGTTCGTGGGGTGACACCGTTCACTACCTCGATCCTCCGAAGTACTTCGCGCGGTCGGAAGGCAGTTACCTCTACGACCGTGAAGGCACCCCGTATCTCGACCTGCAGATGTGGTACTCGGCCGCGAGTTTCGGATACGGCAATCCGCGGCTGAACGCCGCCCTGACGCGCCAGTTGGACGTGCTGCCGCAGCTGGCCTGCCAGTACCTCCACCCGGAGAAGGTGGAATTGGCCGCGGCGATCGGTCGTCTCAACGAGTCGCGATTTGGCGTCGAGGGCCGCGTCCATTTCAACGTCGGCGGGGCGCAGGCGATCGAAGACTCCCTGAAGATCGTGCGGAACTCGACCGGCCGAAACCTGGTGTTCTCGTTCATGGGCGGCTATCACGGCCGTACGCTCGCCGCGAGCGCGATCACGTCGAGCTACCGCTATCGCCGCCGCTTCGGGCATTTTTCAGACCGGGCGCACTTCGTGCCGTTTCCGTACTGTTTCCGGTGTCCCTACGGCAAGAAGGTCGATGACTGCGGCCTGTACTGCCTTCAACAGTTCGAGAAGAACTTCGAGACCGAATACAACTCCTTCTGGGACGCGAAGGCCGGTGAGTCTGAATTCTCGGCCTTCTACGTGGAGGCCATACAAGGCACCGGCGGCTACGTCATTCCGCCGCCCGGATATTTCGAAGGGCTGCGGAAGATCCTCGACGAGCGTCATATTCTCATGGTCGATGACGAGATCCAGATGGGGTTCTACCGTGCCGGTAAGTTCTGGGCAATTGAGAACTTCGGGGTGACGCCGGACATCATCGTCTTCGGGAAGGCCCTGACCAACGGACTCAACCCGCTCAGTGGCGTCTGGGCCCGCGAGAACCTGATTTCGCCAGAGGTGTTTCCGCCGGGGTCCACGCACTCGACGTTCTCCTCCAACACCCTTGGCACCGCGGTGGCCCTCGAGGCCGTCCGCATGATGGCCGAACAGGACTACGAGGGGATCACACGCCGCAAGGGCGCCTATTTCCTCGCGCAGCTCAAGGCGCTGCAACGCCGGTTTCCGAAGGTGATCGGCGATACGGACGGCCTGGGCATGGCCCTGCGCCTCGAGATCTGCGGCGAAGATGGATTTGAACCGGATCGCGCGCTCACCGACAAGATGTTCGCCGAAGGGATGAAGGGCGATCTGGACGCTCGCGGGAAGCGGATGGGACTGGTGCTCGACGTCGGCGGATACTACAAAAACGTGTTCACCCTGGCGCCGGCGTTCGATATCACGGAGGACGAGATCGATCTGTCCGTGGACTTGCTGGAGCAGCTGATTCGACGATGCGCGCCGGGTCGAGTGTGAGGGAGCCGTGCTGACGTCGATCGTCGAGCTGGCCGAACTTACCGCCCTGCGGACCTCTCCGCAGCGCGCGATTGAACTGCTCGGGCTAATTCCGGCTCGGGCGCTCGAGGCCATGCGGCGGGCGCGATTTCAGCGGACGCTCAGGATTGCCGCGGAGCGGTCCACGTTCTACCGCGAAGCGTTTCGGCATCGCGGCATCGACGTGCGGCGGATCGAGCACCCGTCCCAGCTCGGGGACTTCTGTACGACCGGCGAGGACCTGCGATCGCACGGAGCCGATGCGTTCGTGGTGGGTGGGGCGGACACGGCCTTCGAAACGACGGGGACCACGTCCCCGATTCCGAAGCGCGTGTTCTTCTCGCGTCGAGAGATTGTCGACATGGGCCGTCTCAGCGCGATCTGGCTGCATCTGCTCGGGCTCCGCAAGGACGATCGCGTGGTCAGCGCGTTCGATTGCTCGTTCTGGGTCTCGCCGTACGTGCTACGGTCCGCGCTCGACCTCATTCGATGCTTTCACGTCGAGGCGGGCAAGATCGACGCGGCTGACTTCTACGAGCGTGCGCAGGTGTATCGCCCAACGGTTGTGTTCGGCGAGCCGTCGTGGATCGTCCGGCTCTCGGAAGTCGCGCGCGGGCGAGGGCCCTGGCCGATGAAGTTCCTGTTCGCCGGTGGCGAGAACATCTCGGAAGTGTCACGGCGGATGGTGGAGGAGACCTGGGGTGCGCCGCTCTACCTGAACTACGGCCAGACCGAATCCTTTGGGGCGCTGGGCGCCGAGTGCCGTCTCAAGAACGGCTATCACCGCAACGATCTTTACTTCTTTTTCGAGGTGCCCGTGGCGGACGCCGAGGGGCGGGGCGAAGTCGTGTACACCACGCTGTCGGATCGCGCGATGCCGCTCATCCGCTATCGGTCGAGTGATCTGAGCCGGTTGGTGGACAGCCCCTGCGAATGCGGGATCTCGATGGGCCGGCTCGAGAAGATTCGCGGCCGCTGCGACGAGATGGTGGTGTGCGGGATGGGCAATGTCGGCCCATGGGTCTTCGAAGAGGTCCTGCGAGACCTGACGTCGGTGGGCGGGGACTGGCAGGTCGCCGTCGGTCACGATGGCGTCCGCGACTCGGTCACTCTGCATGTGGAACTGGAAAACGCCGGAGGCCGGAGCGCGGTCGAAGCCGCCGTCCTGACCAATCTCCGCGATCGCTTCAGCGATTTCTGGCGGAACAAAGAGATGAGGCTCTACGACTTCCACGTCCGCGTTCATCCTCTGGGCCAGCTCCGCGGCACGGGGCGAAAACTTCGCCGGGTCGTCGACGAGCGCCAGATGAGCGGTGTCGCCTCACTGCCGTCCGCATGAGCCGGGCCGCCCTCGCGTTGGGCGTGCTACTCGGGGCCCTCGTCCTCGGCACACGTGCCGAGAGCAGGCAGACTTCCGATCCGGACGAGCTGTACCGGCGTCGCGATGACCTCACGAGCGCCATGCGAGCGGCTGACATTTGGGCCCAGCGATCCCGCATCGACGCGGAAGCGGCGTGGAAACTCTCGCGGGTCTCCTACTGGCTGGGCACGCATCAGGCGGACGGCAGCCGGCGGGCCGCCCTCGAGCGAGGAGTCGGAGCGGGAGAAGACGCCGTTCGTCTCGCTGGAGATCGTCCCGAGGGCCACTTCTGGCTCGGCGCGAACATGGGAGAACTCGCGCAATCCGGCGGTCCTCTTACAGCGCTCAGGTACCGAGGACGCATCAAACGGGAATTCGAGCGTGTGGTGGACATTGACGCGGCGTGGCAGGGCGGCTCGGCCGATGCGGCCCTGGGACAGTGGTACGCGTCGGTGCCGCGGCTGTTTGGCGGCAGCCCTGAAGAGGCCGAACGGCACTTCCGGCTCGCCCTGGCCCACGACCCCAACAACACCGCGGCGCTGTCCTACTTCGCGGAGCTGTTGATGGCGTCAGGCCGAACCGGGGAAGCGCGAGCGTACCTGCGGCGTGTCGCCGACGTGCCATTCGATCCCGAGTGGGCCCCAGAGGATCGTGAGTTCAAGCGGGAGGCGGCCGTCCTGTTGGGCAGGCTTGGTTCGTAGATCCGTGGATCAACTGGTCCTTCGCGGATTCCGTTAGTTCAACGCCACGGATCCTTGATGTCCTCCAACGGATCGCGTTCGCCCGTGAGGCCACCGCCCGCAACCCGGTGGACCGCTCCTCGGGCACAACCGAATTCGTCTGGTTGGAGTCGGCGGCATCAAGCGTAAGTGGATCAGTCCCCCTTCCCCGACAATCCGCTCCGAGACTGGTCCACGCAGCGAAGCACCGGAGCCGCGCCGCCGACTTCGCCTAGCGCCATGCCGATCAGGGTCGCCGAGGGGCCATGGTCTCTGCCCGCCCCTCCGGCGCCTGGGAAGCGCCAGCGTTCGTTGCCGACGCGGCGGTCGACGTTTCGGGGGACGGCCTCACGGTTTCGAGCCATCGCCGGTGTGTTGTGGCGGAAGCTGAGGCGGGACGCCGGCGTGCGAGGTCACGCCTCGAAAGAGGAACTCCTGCGCCAGGTGAGCCACGGCTGACAACGCGAGGCCGACGCCAGCGTTTTGCAGCGTTAGTCGTACGCCCCGGCGATTCTGGGCTGGATAGTAGAAGTTCGTCAGCGCACCCGTGGCGAGGCTACCCAGGATGCCCGAGTAGTTCGGCTGCCAGTGGTGGTTATCCCCCTTTCGAATGACCGCGGTCACAACGGCGTACCCCACACGGGACGGCGTACTGCCCGTGCCCTTGTAGAAGTAGCGCGGATCCTGCTTGAGCAGCGCCGGCAGGAGGGCTTGTTCCAACGCGCTCCGCGTGAAGATGCTCGCGTAGAAGGCCGCGTATCGCTTCGCATAACCGGACGTCCCTCGGCCGAACCCGCTGTAGCTATTCCGCTTCTGCTGCACGCCGGCGACGACGGCGGTGAAGGCGAAGTCGATCGGATCGAGGAGCGCCTTCCGGGACAGTTCGAACTTCTGGGGCGCCGTCAGCGGCGCGGCGTCGGGTACGTACACGACGAAGTAGTTGGGCAGGATGCCCAGGACGCGCTGCTGCTCTGCGTCCTTGACTTGGCGTTCGGCCACGTCTTCGACCGTCGGCCTGACGTCAACTGAGGTGGCGGTGAACGCGAGCGTCAGTCGAATCGGCGGAAGGCGCACACTCCCACCGGCAGCGAGAACGCCTGACACGACCTGGTCGGCGAAGCCCGGCGAGGACACGGCGAGTCGGTACGGACCGGCAGGGACCTGCGAAAGGGAGAAGCCGCCGTCCGCACTCGTGGCGACCCCGATGGTACCGGCCGTCCCGTCTGGCGACCACGTGACCCGGGCCCCAACAATGGCAGTACCGACCTCGTCGGTGACGGCGCCGCTAATGATCCCGCGCAGCGGCGGCCCGTCCGCCCGTTGCTGCGGTGCGGCGGTCGCGGCGCAGCCCATCAGGATCGCCCACGCTCCGGCGCAGACCCGGAGGCACGACAGAACGCGATTGCCAGGAATCCGCGTGTTTGGCGGATCGCTGGGTCCGATTTGAGCTTCGCAGGGCACCTCGCCCTGCGCTGGGAGCCAGCAGGCCCCGTTCAGTTCAGACATGCCGTGACGCAGGCCAGAGTATGGCCGACGACTCTGAAAAAGGTCTGAACCCCAGTTCCGCCTACGCATCCGAGGACCGGACGTCAGCAGATCTTCGAAGTTGAATGCGTCAGCCAGCTCGTGCCGCCCACCCCGTGACAGAGTCTCGAAGCGCCCGCATTCGACCCGCGGAGGAGAATGGGGATTTCGACGGCCTCGATTGCGAAGGATCTCGATGGAGAATAGGAGGAAAAGCCCAACCTCATTGTTCATAGGATCACCGGCGGGCTCGTCCGCGGCGGAGGCCTCCCATGAGTGCGTTTCGTGGTTGGGCCCCTTTCGCTAGCCAGACTCCAAACCGAAGCGCGACTCAGAGGCCGGTGGACCTCAACCTGAGGTTCTCCCGCCTTCCGTAGCGGATCGGTTTAACTAGAGTCCGGCGCTGCTGGTCGGCGGCATCCGCCCTGTGAGCAGCATGCTGCCGGTCGTGGAGCGGACGCGCGAGAGTGGGCTGCGACTGGCCAACGGGGCTCGCGCGCGGGATGTGCAACGGCGGTTCCTGACGGAGACGCTGTGCCTCGGCCTTGCCGGCGGCATCGGCGGTGTGGTGATCGGACCGGCAATGAGCGCACTGTCGCGGGGCGTGCCGACATCCCGATGGTCGCCTCGGTCGATGCGATTCTAATCGCGACGGGATTCGGCGCCGTGTCGGCGTGGTGTGTGGCTACAATCCTGCGCGGCACGCGTCCCTGCTCGATCCCGTCGCTGCCTCGTGCTCCGAGTGATGACCCGATCAGCTGAGGGGCCCGCGGCGAGGCCCAGTCAACGTCATCGTCAGGCGTGACGCCTCGGGCAGGCCCGCTTCGAGATCGCCGCCCATGGCGCGCGCAAACGCTCGCGCGAGCGCGAGGCCCAGTCCACTGTGATCACCGTGCGCCCGGGCGGCGTCTCCCCGCCAGAACCGGTCAAACATCTGCGCCGCATCGGCGGACGTCAGCGCGGTGACGGTGTTAGCGACGCGAATCGCGAACCGCTCCGATTCGAACGTGCTCCCGATGACCACCGTGCCGTTGGCCGGCGCGTACTCGACCGCGTTTTCGAAGAGATTCGCCAGGATCGATCGCAGCAGCACAAGGTCGATGTCCACCGACCCGCTCTCCGTGTCTTGCCACATCACCGAGAGGTGCTTTCGCGCGGCAGCAACGGCGAATGGCCGCCAGCTCCGACGCATCACGGTCGCGAGGTCGGCCGACTCACGCGTCACGGCCAGCTCGCCTCTTTCACTGCGAAGCAGCGCCAGGAGTCGGGTGACCACGCCCTCCATCTGCGCCGCGATCCCAAGCGCCTCACTCTCCAGGTGGAGGTCGCGACTCTCCGGCCATCGCATCGCCAGCTCGGCCAACGCGCGGAGCTCAGCAATCGGCGTTCGCAGTTCATGCGCGACATCCGCGCTGAATCGGCGTTCGCGCTCGAAGGCCTGTTCGAGTCGCGACACGAGTGCGTTGAGCGCGAGACCGATCGGCGCCAACTCCTCTGGCAGAGGGCCCGTCTGAAACCGGGTCGACAGCGACGGGGCGTTGATACCGGCCGCGTGTTCGGTCAGATCCTTCAGCGGGGCCAACTGCCGTGTGAGTAAGGGCGGCACCGCCGCGATCGTGGCGGCGAGCAGCAGGCCTCCGGTCCCGACCAGCACGAGGGCCAGCGTCGCCAGCGTCCGGTCCAGGTCATTGCGGCTCTTGACGACCATCAACTCCAGCGCCGCAGACGGCGCTGCCTGTTGTTCCTCTCGTTCCTCAAGGGGAGGAGGCAGCCGGAAGGCGATCGCGAGGGCCCGAGCCGGCCCGGCCGGTCCGTCCAAATTCCAGAGACGGGGCTCGTCGGTGACGCCTTCGGGCTTGGGCAGCCTCGTGGACCGGAGCGACTCGGAATGCGCCACCGTCGCGCCGTCGCGCTGCCGCCACAGTTGAAAGTACGGCCGGGCGCGACGTCCATCGAGTTCCCGCACTCAGGACCCGTCGGCATCTGCGACGACGCGACCGTCATCATCTGAGGTGAGGCCGATGATCGCTGACGTTGGTCCCGAAACGAGACAGTCGACGCTAGAGAGAAGCGACTTCAGCGGTCCATGACGGCTGACGCTGTTGGGCATACTCGTTCGGTGTCAGATGGCCGAGCGAGCTGTGCGGACGACGCTGATTGTAGTCGAGTCGCCACGCTTCGATCTTCGCCTTCGCATCGTCCATCGAGGTGAATTGATGGACGTTCAGGCACTCGTCCCGCAGCCGCCCGTTGAACGACTCGATGAACGCATTTTCCACAGGCTTTCCGGGCCGAATGAAGTCGAGCTGCACACCGCGCTGATACGCCCAGTCTTCCAACGCGCGTGACATGAACTCGGTGCCATGATCCACGGTGATCGACCGCAGCGCGTGCCCGAGGGGCAGCACGCGGTCGAGGGCAACGCCGACGGTCGCTCCCGACACGCTCGACGCGACCTCTAGGATCGGACTCTGTCGACTCCACTGATCCACGACCGTCAGCACGCGAAACGGCCGGCCATCGGCCAGCGCATCGTGTACGAAGTCCATACTCCACCGCTCGGTGGGGCCGATGGGCACCGGCGCCGGGCCTCGATGCAGCGCGATGTGTTTGCGGCGGCGGACACGCATGCGGAGTTGCAGGCCTTCCAAGCGATACAGCCGCCGCACTCGCTTCTTGTTGATGGCCCACCCTTCGCGGCGCAGCAAGACCCAGATGCGCAGGAAGCCGAACCGGGGACGGACGTGCGCCAACTCCCGGATGGGTCGCCGCAACGGCGTTTGGTCCTGCGCGCGGCTCGGGCGATACCAGGCCGCGCGACTGAAGTGCGCCAGATGACAGGCCCGCACGCAGCTGACACCGAAGGTCGTCTGGACCCAGCCGGCCAGCTCGCGGCGCTGTGTGGGCCTCAGACTTTTTTTCGCAGGGCCTCGGTG
>JBDTNQ010000022.1:0-44090 GCA_039933635.1 Acidobacteriota bacterium | reverse complement strand
GTCTGGCGCGATTGTGTTTGTCCTGGGTTTCGTCGCCGGTTTCCGCTGGATGTGGAAACGATCGACCAGAAGGCGGACGGCATGACACTGAGCACATGACCAATCCCACCGCTCGATTCACCAACCGCGTCAGCGACTACGTGCGGTTCCGCCCTGGCTACCCTGACGCGCTGCTCGACACGCTCGAGGCCGGAGTTCCACTCTCGCCCGACTACGTCGTTGCCGACATTGGTGCCGGCACCGGCATCTCGACATCCTTGCTGCTGCGGGCGGGATGGACCGTGATGGCGGTCGAACCAAACGACGCCATGCGTGCGGCGGCGGAGCAGCAGCTGAGAGGACGATCGCACCTGACGTTCGTGGCGGGCACGGCCGAGGTGACCACGCTACCGGACCAATCCGTGGATCTCGTTGCCGTGGGCCAGGCCTTTCATTGGTTCGACCGCGACAAGGCCCGCTCGGAGTTTCTGCGGATCCTCAAGTCCGGTGGACGCGTCGCGCTCTTCTGGAACGTGCGGCGCCTCGACAGCGATCCGTTCGCCAAAGCCTACGAACAACTTCTTCTCACGTACGGCACCGACTACACGCTCGTGACGCAACGGCACATGGATGCCACCGTGCTGACCGCGTTCTTTCGGGGCCCCTTCGAAACGCACGCGTTCCCGTACGTCCAGACGTTCGATTTCGACGGTTTGCGAGGACGACTGCTCTCCTCGTCGTACGCACCCTCACCTGGCCATCCGCAACACGAGCCGATGATCTCGACGCTGCGGCAGATTTTCGACGCGCATCAGGAGCAGGGGCGCGTGCACTTCGTGTACGACACGCAGCTGTATCTGGGTGCCTTGGCATGAGAGACGCGGCGCCCCCGACTCAGCCCATCGATCGCCTGCGTCTTCGCGATGGCCGGGCTCATGGTCGCCGGTGTGCATCCGTCTTGGTCACCGGGCTTCTCGCGTGCTGGCTTCCCGCCCGCCGGGCCTCAGCCGTCGCACCGGTGCAGGCGCTGGCCCAACACGATCGCGGCTGACGAGCCGCAGGAGTCTCTGCCATACTCCGGGAATCCGGCCCGCCCGCGTGCGGGGGATTGCCTATGCACATCGTCGCTTGCACCTACGACGGCCACGCCCGAGCCATCCTCGACATCCTCAACGATGCCATCCTGAACTCCACGGCGCTCTACGATTACCGGCCCCGGACGCTCGACATGATGATTCCGTGGTTCGAGGCGAAGACGAAGGGTGGGTTCCCCGTGATCGGCGCTGAGGACGAGCACGGCTCGCTGATGGGATTTGGATCCTACGGCGTTTTTCGCGAGCGACCAGCCTACAAATACACGGTGGAGCACTCGGTCTATGTCAGCGCGCGCTTTCGCCGGCAGGGCGTCGGCCGGCGCCTGCTCGAGGAGGTGATTCAGGCTGCCACCGATCAGGATCTCCACGTGTTGGTGGGCGGCATCGACGCCTCGAACACGGCGAGCATCGCCCTGCACGAACAGTGCGGCTTCACGCGCTGTGGCATCGTGCGCCACGCCGGTTTCAAGTTTGGACGCTGGCTCGATCTCGCGTTCTATCAGCGGATTCTCGACACACCGCTCGAACCAATAGACGGGTAGGTCCACTGGCGACCGTCAACGGTCTGCAGTCCGCGGCGGCGTGGAGTATGCTCTCGCTTCATGTCAATCGTGCCGCTGTACCTGCTGGGCGCAGCCATACTCGTCCTGCTCGTTCTGATTCTGCGCTTCAAGTTCAATCCGTTCCTCGCGCTGATTCTGACCTCCTTCGGATTGGGCCTCGCCAACGGCATGGCGCCGCAAGCCGTGCTCAGCTCCATCCTGAAGGGCGCGGGTGACACGTACGGCAGCATCTTCCTGATCATCGTCGCCGGCGCCTCGATCGGGAAGCTGATCGAAGAGAGCGGCGCCGCCGTCCAGGTGAGCCGTACGTTCACGCGCTTTTTCGGCGTGAAACGGGTGCAGCTCGCCATGGTGCTCACGGGGTTTCTCGTCGGGCTGCCGATGTTCTACAACGCGGGCTTCCTGGTCTTGACGCCGCTCGTGTACGCGGTATCCATCGAGACGGGGTTTCCGATCATCTACCTCGGCCTCCCACTGTCGGCCGCGCTCTCGGTGACGCACGGGTTCGTGCCGCCCCACCCGGGTCCGACGACCATTGCGAATATCTTTCACGCGGATCTGAACCTCACCCTGCTCTACGGCGTGATTCTCGCGATTCCGGCAACGCTGCTCGGCGGGCCGTTCCTGTCGCGCTTCATGCGCAACATGAAGAACCAGCCGCCGCCCGAGCTCTATCAGCATCGGGAGTTCCGCGAGGAGCATCTGCCCTCGTTCGGCACCAGCCTCTTCACCATCCTGATCCCGGTCCTTCTGATGCTGATCGGCGCCATCGTCAACCTGACCATGCCAGCCGGATCCCCAATCGTGAAGGCATCCGCGTTCTTGAGCGATGCGAACATCGCCTTGATGATCGGGCTCTTCGTGGCCATGTGGACGCTCGGCATGGGCCGCGGCATGTCGATGGAGGGCGTGATGAAACTCGTGGTGACCGCGGGCTCCAGCGTGGCGTTACTGCTGCTCATCATCGCTTCGGGCGGCGGATTCAAACAGATCCTGCTCGACTCTGGCGTGGCAGACGTGATCAAGGCCATGGCCACGAAGTCCGCCATGTCGCCCCTTGTGCTCGCCTGGACCACGGCGGCGTTCGTGCGCTTTGCCATCGGATCCGCCACCGTCGCCGGCATCGCGGCCGCGGGCATCGTCCTGCCGATGCTGCCCGGAAGCGGCGTCCGCCCGGAATTGCTGGTCATCGCCGTCTCGAGTGGCAGCCTGATGTTTTCGCACCTGAACGACACGGGCTTCTGGATGTTCAAGGAGTACTACAACGCCTCCGTCAAACAGACCTTCCAGGTCTGGACGGTCATGGAGTGCACGGTCGGCACGGTCGGCTTGATCGGCGTCCTCATCCTCAACGCGATTGTTGGTCCGCCACCGCCGAAGCCCGTCGCACAGGTGCAGCAGCCACCGGCCGCTGTCGCCGCAAGATGAGGCCTGCCGCCCGACCCACAAGCAGCCTGTGGCCCGGCGGCGGCTTGTGGCATGATCCGTCCGAGCATGCCTGATTCATCGCCTCGCGCCAACACGCCTGCCGGCCGGCTCCGGCTTGGCGAGATTCTCGTCGCGGGCGGCGCCGTGACCGCCGAGCAGTTGGAACGGGCGCTTGCCGAGCAGCCACGCTTGCAGCTGCCGCTCGGACAGACCTTGCTGCACCTGGGCTACACGACCGACGAGGTGATGCGGCAGGCACTCAGCTCGCAACTCGGCGTGCCCTACATCGATTTGCAGAATGTCATCATCGACCGGTCGCTCGCGGACCTGCTCGACCGCGACTTCGCGCGACAGCATGCGCTGTTTCCCGTCGCACGCATCGGTAAGACCCTGACGATCGCGATGGATGACCCGACGCAGACCGCCGTGGTCGAAGAACTCGCCGCGACGACGCAGCATGCGGTGACGGTGGTCACCTCATCGCACGACGCAATTCAGCGATCGCTCGTGCGCTTGTACGAGAAAGCGGGGAAAGGGCCCCATGCGCCTGCCGCAAGGTCCTGGCGCGCCGAGGCCATGCCTGAGGGGCCGTTCGCGTTCGCGTCGCTCCTCGGTCTTGAGCCCGCAGAACTGCCGGATCTGCTTCGCGCCATCGAGCAGGGCCTGCCATTCACCGCGTTCGATCACTTCGTGCAGGAATCGGGGTTGTCAGAAGCCCGCGCCGCCGCGTTCGCGGACATCGCAGAGGACACGCTCGTCGCTCGCCGCGGATTGGGCCGCTTCGCGCGGGACGAATCCGACCGGCTCGCCAGAGCCGCCCGCGTCTTCGCTGCGACGATGCCCCTCTTCAACGGCGACCGGTCCACCACCTCCGCCTGGCTCCTGAGCAGCCAGCCCATGCTCGGCGGAGCCGTGCCGCTCCGGCTGGCTCGTACGGAGCTCGGGGCGCGGGAAGTCGAAAGAGCACTGGCCTCCCTCACATCCAGGAGCTCGTAGCCCGGACGACACCGGTCGCACACTGCTGGCGACAGCCCGGTGTCACCGACTCGGTGAGCTGTGGTCCGGTGTTGCTGCGGGGATGGTGGGCGGGGCGGCGGCCTCGGCGGGCGCTGCTCCCGGAGCGGCGCTCATCCGCGGGAGCGCGTTGGCGGGGCGGGAGACGAAGCCCGTCCGGGCGGCGGCAATCGACTCGGGTGACGTCTGACGGGCCCGCGCGGAGCGCTCGGATTCGACGGCGCTCTGGCTGCGCACCACGATCGACACGCGCCGGTTGCGCGGATCCATCGGGTTATCGGGCACCCGCAGATCAGTGTCGGCGAACCCGCGCACCGCGCTGATCTGATTCTGTCGAAGGCCGCTGCCGAGAAGGATGCGGCGCGCCGCGTTGGCGCGATCGCTCGACAGTTCCCAGTTCGTGTACTGCTCCCCGTGCGCTGAATACTTCAGCGAATCCGTGTGGCCTTCGACCACGACATCGTTGTCGAGCTGCCCGACCTCGGCGCCGATAATCGCGAGAATTTTCTCTGCGTCCAACGCGAGCTTGCTACTGCCGCTGTCGAAGAAGCTGGAGCCGTTCTTGTCGACGAGCTCGATGCGCAGCCCTTCGAGCGTCACCGAAAACTCGACCTGGTTGCGCAGGGTCGCGAATCCCCGCAGTTCCGAGAGGTGATCGTGAATGTGGCCCGCGGCCTTGATCAGGGCTTTCTGCTCGGCTTCCAGCTGCCCGTTGAACTTCCGGTTGATCACCGGCATGCCGGCGCTGTCGATGCCGCCGTTGCCTGAGGCGATGATGCTGTTCGACTGCTGATACGGCAGCAGCCCCGGTTCCTGGAAGTAGCCGGCCACCGCGTCCCGAATGCGACTGTCCTGCGACGCCAGCCACATGACCAGAAAGAACGCCATCATCGCGGTCACGAAGTCCGCGTAGGCCACCTTCCAGGCTCCGCCATGATGTCCGTGTGCCGCCTTCTTGCGGCGCACGATGATGATGGGCTGTTCCTTGGCGCGCATATCAGGCTGCAGTCTGCGGGCTGCGGGCGGCAGATCGAAGGACGCCCATCAGGGACGAGAGACGACGGCAGCCGGGTGTCATACCACTACGCCGCAGCGGCCGAAGCGTCGCCGCGCGCGGCGCGACAGAGCTTCTCTGTCTCGTCAAACGACGGTCGTACTTCCTCTGGAATCACACGACGCGCGAATTCGATCGCAATCGCCGGTGCGAACCCCTTGTGGATGGCGAGAATCCCCGCCTTGATGCAGTGGTCGATCACGAGCTCTTCTTCGACGCGATGCTCCATGATCGTGGCCACCGGCTGGATGAAGCCGTACGACAGCAGAATGCCAAGGAAGGTCCCCACGAGCGCGGCGCCGACCTTGTGACCAATTTCCGATGGCGGCCCGTCGATCGCCTGCATGGTGATGACGACGCCCAGCACGGCCGCAACGATACCCAGGCCCGGCATGGCATCGCCGACCTTGTTCAACGTGGCTTGTGGCAGCAGCGCTTCCTTCTGCCGCACCTCCAGGTCCTCGTACATCAGCGCTTCGAAGTCGTGGGGAGAAATGCCGCCGACGATGATGACGCGCGCCGAGTCGGCCAGGAACGCAAGCGACTCGTGACGCTTCAGGAAGTTGGGGTACTTGGACAGGATCGGGCTCTGCCCCGGGTTGTCGAAATGCGACTCCAGCGCCATGACGCCGGTCGACTGGACAACACGAAAGAGCTGGTACTGCATCACCAGCAGATCGGTGAACTCCTTGCGTCCGGGCCCCGGGGTCATCAGCCGCTTGAGCTGCGCGACGAGCGCCTTGATGACGCCGACCGGAGTGCTCGTGACCAGAATGCCCAGCGCCGCGCCGCCGATCACCAGAAACTCCGCCGGCTGGTTGAGCAGGTGGAGCGCTCCGCCTTCCCAGGTGTATCCACCGAGAACGGCCGCGATGACGACGAAGGCGCCTACGAGAATGAGCATGGATGCACTTCAGACCGGCGGAAATCGGGGCCCACCGAGACGGCTCCGCGAACCATCCATGAAATCGGCCCGGGAGGCCCGGTCTTGAACGGATCCGTCCGACAGGGCACGACGTTTGCTCTGCACAGCAGAGTCATCGGCCGAGTCGGGATTTGCTCGACATTTGGGCCGTTTTCGCCGCCCGGCCGGACGGAGGATCGTCGGCCTGTCGGCGCGGCGACACGACGACCGAGACGCGGACTGGCCGCGACGGAACAAGAAATGTTCAAGACCGAGCTTTTCATCAACGATCAGGCGGAGCAGGCGGAGGCCTTGGACTGGCTGGAGCGGGTGCTACCGGCGTCCGTGGGGACGGTCGTGTTCATTGGCGGCGGCCTGGGCCACGTGATCGAAGCCCTGGCTCAGCGTCACCCCTCGGCTCGAGCGGTGGTGCTCGAACCGGATGCCGACGTGGCCCGCGCCCTGTCGGCCCGGCCAGACTGGACCACGTGGGCGTCAGCCGGACGTCTCGCGGTCTTGACCGGCCCGGACTACGCCGGCGTGGCTCAGGTGGCGCGGCAGTTCGGCGACCTCGCCACGGCGCCGGTCATCGTGCAGCCGCGCCTTGAAGCCACACGGCCCGAAGCCGTGGCCACGGCCAAGGGCGCGCTGGCACGTCTCGCCTTTCAATCGAGCGCCAACGATGGCGCGCGACGCGCGTCAGCCGGCCGCTATCTGCTGCAGACGCTCGCCAACGCGCCACGTCTCGCGCATGAGGCGGACGTCGGCGTCCTCGCCTCCCTGTTCTCCGGCATGCCCGCGGTCATCGTGGCCGCCGGCCCGTCGCTGGACCGCAACATCGACGACCTCGCCGCAGTGGCCGGCCAGGTCGTGATCATCGCCTGCGATACGGCAGCCAAACCCCTGGTGTGGGCCGGCATCGACCCGCACTTCGTGGTGGCCACCGACTCGAGCCGCGCAAACGCGACGCACCTGTCATCGTTGCTCACCACGCGCAGTTGGCTCGTCGCCGAGGGCAGCCTGCACCCCTCCGCCTTTGTGCATTTTGCGCAGCGGACGTTCGTCTTTCGCGTCGCCGACCACGAACCCTGGCCTTGGCTGACGTCGCACGGCCTCCAGGCCAGCCACTTGGACACGTGGGGATCGGTCGCGACGTGCGCCTTCTCGCTCGCGCTGCACCTCGGCTGCAGCCAGGTCGGATTCATCGGCGCGGACTTCGCGTTCACGGACGGTCGCCCGTACTGCCGGGGGACGTCATTCGAGCCGCAATGGGCCGTCTGGCGGCAGCGCGGGTCGTCGGACGCGGACATCTGGAATCTGCTCATCGATCGCTGGCCGGCGACAAACGCCGTGGATCTGCACGGCGCGCACACCCGCACCGCGCCACACCTCGTCTCCTTTCGCGACTGGGTCGTCGAACAGACGGGACGCCACACGAGTTGCCGGTTCGTGAACGCCACGGGCGCGGGTCTTCTGGCGGGTCCACGCATCACGCAGGCCACGCTCACGTCGACGTTCGGCGCCCACGACACGATCGATCGCAACCTGACCGATCGAGTCCTGAACGCCGCCCATCAATCTGCGCGCGGCGATGTTCGTCGCGTGCTGGCTGGCGTGACGTCCCTGTTTCGGGGCGCAGACAGTGATGCGATCGATCGCTGGGTCGAGTTCGCCGGCGGATCGGTCCCCGCTTCAGCCATCGAGATGGCGCTTCAATCGCCTGACCATGTCGCGTGGACGCTCGGTCAGGATGCCGGCGCCCAGTGAACCGCTGAGCACCTTCTGCTTAGAGCCCTCTCCACATACGGCGCACGCGCTGAGCCGCACCGATAGTGTCCTGCGGCGTCGTCGCCGACTCGAGCGCCGGAAGCAAGGCCGACAGGTGTGCTTGCAGCTGCACGGACAAGTCGCGCACGCGTTCAACGGCGCTGTGTCGCTGTGCCGAGCCGGGGTCGCTGCCGATGGCGCGGCGAAGCGCCTCTTCGAGATCCGCGACCAGGCTCTCGCCCATCCGGCGTCCGACGACGACGGCGTAGCACCACTCTTCGTGCACCTCTGCGACGTAGAGCCCGGCATGCTCGTACATGCGACGCAGCGACTCCGGGCTGTAGTAGTAGTACTGCCCCAGCGTGTGCGCGCCGTCGCGGTACCACCAGGACGTCTGCTCGACGCGAGCCACAGCGCCCGGCGTGGAGCCGACGGCGTAGTGGCACACACTGATGCCACCGGCCTTCAGGACGCGCGCGATCTCGCCCGCATACGGGAACGTGTCCTCGAGCGCGATGTGGACGAAGACGTCGTAACTGAAGAACATATCCACGGAGCCGGACTCGACGGGCATGAAGTCCTTGCCGCTCCCCTGCACGAATTCGACGTTCGTGATGCCAAGCGAGGCGCAGCGCATCCGGGTCCGCTCCAGCATCTCGGCTGCCACGTCGAGTACGACCACCTTCTTGACGAGCGGCGCGATGCGGACCGTCCATTTGCCTCCGCCGGGGCCGACCTCGAGGATCGTCATGTCAGGCCGCAGGAACCGCGCGGCGTACATGTGAAAGTAGTTGTCGTCCCGCCGGCGCGCCTCGGTGCCGTCGTCATTCCACTCGTCGCCGAGGTGGTGGTAACGCTGGCCGTAGGTCTCGTTCCACTGCTGGCTGTAGCCGTTCCAGTCCTTCGCGTAACGGTTCTCGAGGGTGCTTTCCACTGTCGCGTCCTTTCCCAGCGCCACCCGCGTACGCGGGCACAAACGCCAACCAGGCCGCCTTGCACTGCAAGATCCGGCCCGCCCTCATGAAACACGCTGCGGACAGGGCACGGGCCTTGCTACCTCAGCAATAGCGCGACGCCGACGTGCCTGGAAGTGGGGTTTTCGCCTGCTTCAGGCGCATCGTGCGGACGCTTCGACGTCGGCCTGTCGGAATTCCGACACATTGATGCTGTCGATCACGATGCCTCACCCGCCATCCTCCAACGCTGACGCCAGCCTCCCCGCCATCGTCGATCGCGTGCTCCACGCGTGCGGTGCTGGCCGGGTGCTCTGCCTGGCGGCGGATCCGTCGACGGCCACGGCCGCGTTCCGCAGCCGCGCCGTGGACGCTCATGGGGAGCCGTTCCGGCTGCGCGGCGGCCGCCTGCCGTTCCCGGATGCGGCGTTCGACATCGTGTACGCGGACGCGATTCTCGAAGGTATCGAGCAGACGGCGATTGAATGCGCCGTGCGGGAGATTCTGCGTGTCGCTGGACGCGCGGTCGCGGTTCGCACGCGAACGCAGTCGCGACTCGACTGTGAACGCGCGTGGCTCGCCTTCGCGTGCCGCAAGCACCCGCTCCATCAGGTCCTGGCGCCCTATCAGGAACTCGACTGGGTCGATCCCGGCTCGACCCTGCTCTTCGAGCCGCTGCCACGCGACCTGCCGATCGGCCGTGAGGTGGCGGACCTGGTCGGCGCTCGCGACCTCCACATGGACATGCTGCGGGAGCCCGGACGACGCGCCGATGCCCATGTGGCGCGCTACATGTTCGCGCGTCAGTTCATCCGCTCGGGTGATCGAGTGGTCGATGCGGCGTGTGGACTGGGATACGGTGCGGCGATTCTGGCCGACAGCACATTCGCTGAGTCCGTGCTTGGCGTCGACATCGATCCTACCGCGACGGCGTACGGTCGCTGGCACTACGGCCGCCAACGGTCGCGGCTGTCCTTCCGCACACTGGACATCACGAACATCGGGTCGCTCCCGCAGGGGAGTGTCGACGCGGTGGTGAGTTTCGAGACGCTCGAGCACGTTGCCGACCCCGACGGGTTTCTCGCGGCGTGTCGCCACGTGCTGACTCCAGCCGGACGGTTCATTGGATCCGTGCCCAACGCCTGGCTGGACGCACACGGCCGCGATCCGAATCCGCATCACGTCACGGTGTTCGACCGCCACGCGCTGGAGGCCATGTGCCGAAAGTACTTCTTCATCGAGCACACCTTTGGACAGACGGCTGGCGGTGGGATGAAACTGCCGGACGCAGGACGCACATTGTGGCCAGCGGAACCGGACGATCGGACTGAGGCAGAGTGGTGGCTGATTGTCGGCATGAGCGGGCTCTTCCACGCCGATGGCCCGGTGCGACATGCTCTCCTGGATGGTCCCGCTGATGCCCCAACCAACCTGCTGGCCTTCGACCGTGACTACGACGTGCCCTGGCTCGTCCGCGCGATGGTGGTCATTGGCCTGCGCACCGAGTCGCACGCGCTCCTCGCCGATCTCGCGCGAGACACGCTAACTCACGGTCGTGCCGACTCCGCGGACGCGGGTGCCGCACTTTGCGTGCAGGCCTATCGATATCTCGAGCGAGGCGACCCGCCGCCGTCCGATCTTCTTGCCCGCATAGCGGACTACGTCGCGCGCCCGGCGAGCGTCCCTCACGCGAGACGATGGCAGATCTCGCTTCGTTATGCGGCCGCGCTGCTCGCGCTTCAACGCGGCGATCTGGACGCGGCGACGGTCTCCCTCGAAGCCTGTGCCGAAGCCGATCCGTTGGTCTTCAGTCCACATCTTGGGACCAAGACCGTAGGAGCGGCCTTTCTGCGAGGTTGGATCGCGCTGCAGGCCAGAGACGTCGAGAACGCTCGCCGGTGGTGGACACGCGGAGTCGACTCCGCCGAACGCGTCCTGCATTGTCCGTGGCAGGAGTTCATGCTCAGCCGGCGCTCGCCGGCGCTGTTTGGTTTGCGCGAAGCGGCGGTCATCGTGGACCTGGCGAGTCAATGCGCCACGGGTCTCGCACTCGCCGACCAGGCGGCCGAGCGGCCCGGGCTCGTCGCGTCGCAGCTCTTTGAATCGCTGCAGGAGCGCATTCGCCGGGCCAGCCTGCCTGGACCCACGATGGTCACGGCCCCGGCCGCAGCGCCGCCGTTCCGCTGGTCGATGCTCGAGCACTTCGACGAGATCACCCTGCGTGCCGGCGAACGACATCAGATCGACAAGTGGAGCGCCACAATCGGCGATGTGTTCGCGGACGCGCTGCTGCTGCATCCACCCGCCGTCGCCGAGTTCACGATTCCTTCGGGCGAGGCGGGCCGGATCCGGACCGCGCTGGGCATTCATCCCGATGTGTGGGGACTCCCCCGCGCGACGGCCTGCACCTTCACCTTGACCGTTGACCACGTGTGGACGGCGACGGGCGTCATCGACCCACACACGAACCCGGCAGACCGCCGCTGGATCGAGCTCATTCTCGACGTGCCGACATCCCGCACCAATACTCACGTCGTAACGCTGTGCACCAACGCAGAGCGGACGAATCACGGGTGGGCGCTGTTTCGCGGACCGATCTTCGAGGCGGCGGGCTAGCGAACGCAGGATTGGACGTTCGCTACAGCACCAGCTGCGTCCGCATGCCGTCGGTCGCAAACGGATCGAGGAAGTACGCGTAGTTCGTGCCGTAGCTCAGCCCCATCTTCTCGAGCTGGTGGCTCAAGGCGACGCGGCCGGCCACCGAGGCGACCAGGACGAGATCGAAGTCCTTGCGGCCAAGCGCCGCCGGCTGACGGACCGGATAGCCATGGGCGGCCCTGCCCCAGAAGCCTGCGTTGTTGTCCACCAGATAGCGAACGTCCCAACCACACCGCTTCGCCAGCGCTGCCGCACGGCGGCCACCTTCACCCGCGCCGAAGATCACGACATCGCGCACGTGGCTCGTATCATGCGGGGCCGGATCGGGCTGTGAGTGAAACACGGCTTGCTCCTGGCAGAGGGGCAACGCGCTTCGGAGGCTGCCGGGCGCGGCGTCCATGTACGGCCGCAGCGCACGGAGACGATTGGCATGCGAGGGCGTGGTGTTCTGCACACCGGTGGCACTGGCGCGGTACCAGACCAGGGCGTCCGGCACGACCGAAATGGAATAGCCCTTGACCGCCGCCTTCGCGAAAAATTCCCAGTCTTCGCAACCGACCCCGTAGTCTTCGGTCATGCCTCCAAGGGCGCGATACACGTCGGCGCGAATCAGGCAGTTCGTGTCGCCGAAGCAATTGCGCATCAGGCCGACGCCCAGCGAAGCCCCGATGAAGGACCACCGGTGCAGTGGTCGGCCCTTGGGCGGGCCCGACCCGCGGAAGACGTCCAGGAAACACGTGACGATGTCCGCGCCGCCCACCTGCGCCGCGCGCACGAACGTCTCGAGCTCCTGCGGCTTGGCGCAGTTGTCATCGTCCATGAACAAGAGGTACTCGCCCCGAGCGCGCCGGGCGGCCGCGTTGCGGGCCGCGCCGGGATAACGATTGGGTTGGCGAATGATGGACCACCGCCGCGTCTTGAACTCCGGTTCGAGGGCGTCCAGCGCCCTCAGCGTCTCGGGCCGCTCACTGCCGTCGTCGACAACGATGACCTCGAAACGGGAGTAGGTTTGACGACGAATCGAATCCAGCGCCTGTTCGAGGAGCGCGGGGCGCTCGCGGTGGGTGATGCACACGCTGACGAGCGGCTGCTTTCGGGTCACGCGCGGTCGCTGGGCACGCGCCTGCCGCGTGAGCGACTCGTGGAACGAGAGCCAACCTCGGTCGGTCCGCTCCGGCGCCATGGCGAAGCGCGCCGGTTTCAATCCGTGTTCGAGCGCGCCAGCCAGCACCTGGGCCAGCGCGTCCGGACGCAACGCGAACAGCACGCCCTCGCGGTCGCCGGGGTGAACCATCTCGGGAATGCCGCCAATCGTGCTGGCGACGAACGGGACGCGCGCACCGAGGCACTCGAGGACCGTGTACGGCAAATTGTCGAGTCGCGATGGCAACACGGCCAGACGGCCTTCGCCACGCAGGTACTCCATCGCGCCGTTGCGATCGAGTGTGGAGACTATCTGCCAGGGCATCGGCCAACCGGCCGCATGCCGCGAGATGTACTCCGCGCTGTCGACGCCATCGACGGTCGCAATCTTGCCGAGGAACGTGACGCGCTCAGGAACCCGCCCGCGGCCGACGAGGCGATTGACCGCGGCGCAGAACAGGTCCAGCCCCTTGCGCGTTTCCAGACGGCCGAAGAAGCAGAACTCGCGAATCGCGTGTTGCGCGCGCGGTGCCTTCGCGGCCCGCTCGCGCATGACGTACTGGTGCACGAACTGTCGTGTGGGCAACTGCCAGCCGTGCGTGTCCATCCACCGCACCATGTGGTGGCTCGGTGACCACAGCACGTCAGCCATGGCCACACTTTCTCGCTCGAGGAAATCCAGCTCGACGTCGTCCACGCCGTTGGGCAACTCGTTCATCCCCTCCTTGTGCCAGAGCGATGGGCTGTGCGATCCGACGACCGCGATCGTGTTCTGCAGACACAGACCTTGCCGGCGCCCGTGGAGCGCATAGAAGCCAACGCCGCGCCACTCGTGGAAGTGCACCACGTCGAAGGCGCGCTCTGACAGCCAGCGATAGACGTTCCAGGCCGTCCGGACGTGAATGCCGCCTTTCAGTTCCGGACCGGATGGCGCAGGCAAGGGAACGAACGTGATGTTCCATGTCTGATATTTGCGCACCCAATAGCCGATCCGTTGTTGCTCGCTGTGCGTCCCCAGCGTATAGAGCACCGTGACATCGTGGCCGGCGTCAGCCAGCAGCCGCGCCAGGGAGTAGTACGCCGATCCAATACCGCCATTGCGGATCGGCCCGGTGATATCGGCCGTGACGATGCACACGCGCATAGGGGCGCTGGCTGAGCGGGTGCTGGTGCGGCGGGTCGTACGGGCGCGCGGCCTCTGCATGACTCTCGTCCTCTACGCGGCGGGCGATTCTCGACGCCGGCCGTCCACGGCCGTGACGAGCGTCTGGTACAACTCGAGATATCCGCTCGCCATCGCCGCCACCGTGAAACGCGTCCCGTAGCGCGTGCGGGCGCGCTGGCGAATCAACCGGCGCGTGGATGCCGGCAGACGGGCAAAGTTCCGCAGCGTCCCTGCAAGGTCTTCCGGGTCGTCGGATCGAAACATGAATCCGAGCAGGCCGCCGTCGACGAGCTCCACGAGTTCAGGAATGTCGCTGACGGCCACGAGCGTGCCATCGCAGAACGCTTCGAGAACGGCGATCGGCTGCCCTTCACTCCGCGAGGGCAACACGAGCAGGTCGGCGGCCGCAGCGAGTTGCCGTGCTCCCCGGCTGTAGCCATGTACCCGCACGCGTTCGCCACACTCATGGGCGGCGATTGCGGCCCGAAGGTCATCCTGGTCGCCGTCGCCCACGAAGACACCGAGCACGGGCATATCGGCCAGACGCCCGATCGCGTCGACGAGCAGCGTCTGGTTCTTACGATGATTGAACGTCCCGACGCAGGCCACCACGAGCGCACCCCGATGACGGGCCCGGATCATCGCGGCCAACGTGTCGAGATCCTCGTCATCCACACCACGCGTCTCCGGTCGGACGCCGTACGGCAGCATGGTGATCCGTGTCGGCGAGACGCCCAGCGCCGCGAGAATGCCGGCTGAGTGCCCGGACGGCACGACCACTCGATCCACCAGGTTCAACACCGACACGTCTGTCGCGACCTGGTCGCTCGTCTTGACCAACCCCCACCCGTGCATCGTCTGCAGAATCGCGCTGGCGCCATGGCGCGAACCGGCAAACAGCAGGGCCACGAAGCTCGGGATGGCCGCGTGGGCGTGGATGACCTGCGGCTCCTCACCGGCGGGGTACATTTGATCGAGCGCGTTCACCACGGCCAGGTTCGGCGCGTGGGTGCGCTCGAACATGGAGTCCACGAGCCGCACGGGAATATGGCGCCCGATCAGTTCGTCCAGGTACGCCTGGTAGTTGCCATAGCCCGGCGCGCCGCTGCCCGACACCACGACCGTCACGTCATGACCCGCGGCGTGCTGCTCGAGCACAAGATCGACGATCGCGCGACCGGCGCCGCCCTGCAGGAACGTGGCGAGGTGCAGGATCCTCACGCCGCCCGGCCCTTGCGCTTCAGCGGGTCGGGGGACGCCGCCCCGCCGGTGCGCCGCCGAGCCCGTGCGACGGCCTGTGTGCTGGGCGAGAAACCTTCGAGCACGTCGGCCAGCATCGCCAGCGCCGCCAGATCGTCGGCCTTCTCGACGATACGTCGCAGTCGGGCCACGAGTCGGCCGACATGCGGCCCGGACGGCGAGGCTTGCCGAGCCACGCGAATCTGCCGATCGATCGTGCGATCGAACACGAGCCGTGGATCGGACAACGTTTCGGTGCGTTTCTCGCCCGGCCGCAGTCCGACGATCTCGATGGGCACCGGTGCGAAGCCCGCCGCCCGTTCGAGGGCCATCAATCGCGTAGCCAAATCCGCCACGCGAATGGGCCGTCCCATTTCGAGCCAGAAGATCTCGGCGCCCGCGCCGAGCAGATCCGCACGGAGCACGAGCGCCACGGCTTCGCCAGCGGTCATGAAGAACCGCGTCGCCTCCGGATCGGTCAGCGGAATGGGCACGCCCGAACGCACGCACTCCCGCATGATCGGCAGGACGCTGCCACTGCTTCCGAGGACGTTGCCGAAGCGGACGACGACGGGCCGGAAGGAGGCAGACGCCATGCTCAGCGCCACGATCTCGGCCAGCCGTTTCGTCGCACCCATCACGCTCTTCGGATCGGCGGCCTTATCGGACGAAATCAGCACAAATCTGGCGCGGGCGGCGGAGGCGGCCCGCGCGGTTTCGAACGTACCGAGCACGTTGGCGCTCAGCGAGGCCGCCGGCGCGCGCTCGGCCATCGTGACGTGCTTGTAGGCCGCTGCGTGATAGACGACGTGCGGGACGAGATCACGGCAGGCGCCGGCGATCGCCGCGCCACGCGTCACGTCGAGCAGCATGGGCTCAACTCCCACTGCCGGCCATCGGCGCCGCAACTCACGTTCGATGTTGAAGAGTGCGAGTTCGGAGTGGTCGACGAGCCCGATCGTCGCGGGGCCGCAAGCGGCCAGTTCCCGCGCGAGCTCGGATCCGATGGAGCCGCCGGCGCCCGTGATCAAGATCCGCCGGCCCGCAAACGAGAGCCGCTGCTCACGAGTGATGGTGGCCCGGACCGGCCGTCCCATGAGCTGCTGCAGTTCTGCCGGACTCCACGACGGGTTGATCACCGCGGTTCCTCGGTGCTGGCCGCGGCTGGATCGAGCACGACAATGTCGACGCGGCGGTTTCGTGCCCGCGCGTCAGCTGAATCGTTCGAAAGCCGGGGCCGGTACTCCGCGTACCCCGCCGCGCCAAGACGAGCGGGATCGAGACCGCCCGCTTCGATCAGGTACTGCACGACGATCGTCGCTCGTGCCGTCGACAGTTCCCAGTTCGATGCGAACTGTGGCGTGTGAATCGGCACGTCGTCGGTGTGGCCCTCGACCCGAATGAGGTTGGGCAGGCCGCGCAGTTCCTGAGCGAGATCCAGCATCACGCTGCGGGCCTGTGCCGAGAGTTCGGTGCGGCCGGCGGGAAACGATCCGGCCTCGGGCAACGAGATCACGAGCCCACGCATGCTCGAAGCAACCTCAACACCCGGCAGCGTGCCTTCGCGCCCCAGCACGGACTCGAGGGCCTTCTCGAGCGCGGATGGCGCCGGGGGGGCGGCTGCCACAGGCGCCACTGGGCTGGGCGGCGCCGGGGCCGCTACGGCCATGGACGCATCAGCCACGGGCGGCGCGATCCCTGCGGCGTACAGGCTCGCGAAGCACGCGAAGAGCAGCGTCACGACGTCCGCGTATCCGAAGAGCCATCGATCGCCTGAGGCCCGCAGGGCGTGCGGACCCGGCGCCACAGTCACCCGTCGCCTCGTCATGCGACTTCGGCCATCTGGGCCGGCCGGCTGAGGTTGAGATATCCGGCCAGACGCTCCTCGAGCACGCCAGGCGACGCACCGTCACGCAGCGCCAGCACGCCATCGATGACCAGTTCCCGGCGCAGCGCCTCCTGCCGCGCCCGCCCCCGGAGCCGCGTCGCGAGCGGCAGGAACACGAGGTTGGCCGCGCCGACACCAAACACCGTGGCGACGAACGCCGCCGCAATGCCTGCGCCGAGACCCGACGAATTCGCGAAATGCTGCATCACCCGCATCAACCCGAGCACAGCGCCGACAATGCCCAGCGTCGGCGCGTAGCCGGCCGCGGCTTCGAGCACCTGGGCGCGTTCTTCTTCCCGTTCAGCCAGCACTCGAGCGTCGATCTCGAGTGCCTCGCGCACCACCTGCACGGGCAGTCCCGTGACCGACAACGACAGAGCCCGAGCCAGGAAGCCGTCGCCGGCATGCTCGATGTCACGTTCGACGGCAATCAGGCCGTGACGTCGGGCCTTGCGGGCGTACCCGATGAAGGCGGGCACAAGGGCCTCGAGGGGCACCGCGTGGCGGGATGTCAGATCGAGCACACCGCTGAGCGCGCCCGTCAGCGCGCTCGCGGGAAAGCTGACGAGCAACGCCGCCGCCGTGCCGCCGAAGACCACGGCCAGGGCTTCCGGCTGCAGAAACACCCGCAGGTCGCCGCCCATCGATACATGGGCCCATCCGACAACGAGCGCACCGAACGCCAGACCCACGAAACTGAGGAATCCACCGGAATGTCGCATTACGCCCCCTGCTTGATGCGCTTCTGCACGACGGAACGGACGAGTAACGCGTCGGCGGCCTTGATGACGGCCGTCAACTCAGGAATGTCACGCCCGCAGTCCAAACTGCCGTACACCTCGCGAATGAACTCGAGATCCTCCGGCGTGTCGACGGTCAAACGCAGACCAGGCCGGCGCAGATCGCCAGGCGCGACCGCACGCAGCGCGCGGAATCGGCCGTCGCGGCGCACGAACGACGTCACGTGCTCGCGGTCGTAGGGATCGGAAATCAGTGCGTCGGCGCGATCGAGTGCGTCGAGCGACACGGCTTCGACGGCTGTTCCGACCGGCAGGCCACACTCGAGGACATGGTCGGCCCCCACCCGTTGCCGGAAGGCCATCGTCCGCCGCGGCGCGCCGGGATCGACCAGTGGGTTGTCGGCTGTCGCGCGAATGATCTCGGTGAAGCCGTAGGTCGTGGCGGCACCGATGAAGCGGCCGAGCACGTCGTGCTCGGCTCCTCGAAAGACGTCGACCCCAAGCTTGAGCGCGGTGCGCTCCACGGCATCGTCTTCCGCCCGATCCGTCGTCGCAACAACGACCGGAAGCCCGCTCATCTTGAGACGGGACACGCAGTGATCGAGAATCGTGCGGCCGTTGATGGGCGCCAGCACTTTGCCTGGCAACCGTGTCGAGCCCAACCGGGCCTGCAGGATGATGCCCGTACACTCCATCACGCCACCTCCGAAATGTCGCGCGTCGCGACGGATGAGAAGCCAATGGACGTCTCGGCGACGAACACCGACGTTTCGTAGCTGGTCATCCACAAGTTGTCCTGGAATCGACCGATGGTGGGATCCACCTTGCGGCCGCGCGCGAGCTGCACGAGCATGCGCGGGAAATCGGCGCCCGCGGCAATCGTGAGCGGAATGCCGCCAGAGAATCGCGGGTTGATCTCGAAGATGATCGGCTGACCATCCACCACACGGCACTGGATGTTGATGGCGCCAATGCAGCGCATGGCGCGCGCGCACGCCACGCCGAGGTCAATCAGCGCTGCATCCCGGACCGTGCGACCGCGATCGACGACGCCGGCGCGGATGACGACGCGTTCGCGCGGGACCACGCTGAGCGGCTCGCCGTCGAAGTCACACAGCACGTCAATCGTGAACTCTGGTCCGTTGAGGTACGGCTGCAGAACGGGATCCGGGACGTATTCGCTGAAGAACGTCAACTGGCGTTCGTCCGTTACGGGAAACGCCCCGACGCCGCCTCGTCCGTATCGAGGCTTGATGAACAGCGGATACGTGACGGACGGCGGCAGCGTCTCGGGAAGATACGTATCGACGGCCGGCAATCCGTGCGCCTTCAGCACACGCGAGGTTTCCAGCTTGTCGTGGCAGGCATCGGTCGTTTCGGGGGGCGACACCGCGACGCGCACGCCGGCCGCCGCGAGCGCAGCCGATCGCCCGGCGAAGAGCGTGAGTTCGTCGTCAATCGTGGGCACGAGCAGGCCGACGCGCTCAGATCGGCACACGCGGTCGATCGCCTCGAGGTAGGTCGGGTCGGTCGAGAGCGGCACCTGGTACGAGCGATCGGCGACGTAGACGGTGGGCGAGAGCGGATTGATGTCGGTGACGATCACGTCGCCGCCGCCCGACAGGCGCAACGCCCGTTGAAAGGCCTGGACGAGCGGGACGCGCCGCGACCCGGCCGTGATGAGGACGTTAAGCGACACGATCGGTCTCCGAGAGCGGCAGGCGCTCCATATGCGACTCGGTCAGGGGCTCGCCCGCGACAAGCGGGCGGACCAACGCGCGGCCAAGTGCCAGGGCCAGGCTCGCAGGAGCGAGGCCGGTGGCCGGACGCAACGCCACCAGGTCGGCCGCCGTCAGCACGTGACCAACCAGCAAGGGCCGGACCGCGCAGAGCGATCGCCGGCTGGCCGTCATGTTCATCGCCTCCGCGGCCAGGCACGCCTTGCGGCCGGAGCCCAGCGCCGACCAGGCGCGCCGGCCAGCTCGGATGGCGGCCGCCAGTTCCACGGGCGTACTCGACACCGCGCGATCGATTGCGTCTGCGTCGTCGGGCAGCACCACGTGGCGCTCGTAGAGCGATGCTCCGAGCCCCACGGCAATCGGCAGGGCAAACGCGTCCTCACTGTGATCGCTCAGGCCGACGGGCACGCGGCACTCTGCCGCGAGCGTGCGAATCGCCAGCAGGTTCTCGCTGCCACGCGGCACGGGGTACGCCGACACGCAATGCAGGAGCGCCACGTGCTCGGCGCCCGCGAGGCGCGCCACAGCCAGCGCGTGGTGCGCCTCGGCCAGCGTCGACATGCCGGTCGAGATGATGAGCGGCTTCCCCGTCGACGCGCAGCGGACGATCAACTGATCCCAGGTGAGATCGCCGCTCGCGATCTTGTAGGCGTCGACCCCGACGCGCTCGAGCAGGTCGACCGATGCTTCCGAGAAGGGCGTCGAGATGACCTTCAGGCCGCGCAGCGAAGCGCGCTCGGCGACGGCGTGGTGCGCGGTCTCGTCGAGCTCGAACTGCCGGAAGAACTCCACGAGCGAGCTGGCGCTCACATGCGCCGGCGCAGGACAGCTTGGGGAGACGAGGTCCTCCGCCACAATGGTCTGCAGCTTGATGGCGTGCGCGCCTGCCGCGGCGGCCGCGTCGACGAGCGCCAGCGCGCGGTCGATCGATCCGCCGTGATTGAGGCCGATCTCGGCAATGATGAACGGCGGAATGTCTTCGGCCACACGACGGCCGGCGATGGCAATGGCTGGACTATCAAGCGGCATGGCGGTTCAGAGCCTCCTCGAGAAGAACGTGGGCAACGGCGGGCACACGGGCCAGGCGATCGACCGCGGCGTCCGCCGCCGTGGACGTCGTGAGCGGCACCCACGCCGCGCAGCGCACCGCGATCATTCCGGCTGCCCGCGAGCCTTCGATATCGCACCGTTCGTCGTCGCCCACGAACACGGTCTGCGAAGGCGGCACATCCAACTGCGCGGCAATCGCGGCAAATGGCTCGGGCTCGGGCTTGCCGGCACCACGACCGCATGCCATGGCGAAGACGATGGCGTCAACATGCGCGTCAAGACCGAGCGCCTGGATCTTGCGCGCCTGGATCGTCGGTTGACCGTTGGTCACGACGCCCACGCGCCATCCGTCGATGCGAAGGCGCGCCAGCACGCGGGTCGTCGAACGCGCAAGGCGCAGGCTCGGCTCGTGATGACGGAAGACGTCCAGCAACTCGGGCAGATCGGTCGGCGGCAGGTCGTGCTGCTCGATGCACGCCTGTAATTCCTGCCCGCGCCGCCTCGAGTGCGTCGCCCCGACGAGCGCGGCAAATCCCAGGCGCGAATCGAGACCTCGGGTCACTTCAAGGTGCCGGGCCACCGCAAGGAAGCCGCTGACCCTGAAGCGCCGGTACGGATACAGCGTGTCGTCGAGGTCGAACACGACCGCGCGCCGGTCAGGCAGCATGACGCCACCTGTACTGCTCCGGTATAAGGAGCGATCGGATGCGCGCGGAAACGCGCGAGGCGCCGTGGCCGTCGACGAGCCGGCGCGCGCGCCGGCTCACGTCGGCGGCCAGGCTCGGTTCGTCCAGGAGGCGCGAGACGAGCGTCGCCGCGTCGCCCGCGACGCGGCGAGCGTCACGCGCGGTCACGGCCAGTGCCGCGCCGGCCTGTGCCGCCGCGGCAATGGCTCGACGCTGCGCGGGCACGACCGGCACCGCCACGACGGGGGTCGCAAGCGCGCAGGCTTCGTACAAGGTGACGCCGCCGGCGACGACCGCCACGGAGGCCGAGGTCAGCCGATCACCGAGGCCGTCCGGCGCGCTCACCCACCGGCACCGCGCCGGCAACTTCGGCGCGGTGCCAGTGAGGGCAAACCCACGCGCGATGTCGACGCGGAGATCGGGACGTCGCCGAGCGATCTCGCCGGCAATCGCGACACCGAGGCGGCGGACGTGCGCGCCGCCGCCGAGGGCGATGAGCACCCGGCTGCCATCGCGCGCGATCGGACGCGCGCGACGTGCCGCCGTCTGCGGTTTCAGGATGGCGAACGCCGGCCCGGCGATGCGATCCCGGCGATCGCCGGGACGCGCCACAAGACTGCCGTCGACGGTGAGGCTCGCGCCCGCGACGGCCGCCCCGCCGTCGCGGACGACGACGATCGGGACCCGGGCGGCACGAGCGAGACGGACCCACCGCGCGCCTTCGCGCGTGGTGGGATCATCGACCACGAGGAGATCGGGATCCAGAGTGGACAGCACTCGCGGTCCACAGTGAACCGTCCAGCCAAAAGCCAGCGCGACGTGCCGCGCCGACTCCGGTCCGCGCAGCACGAGCTGGCGCGACGCGCCCAGCGCGTCGGCCAGTACGGCGGCGCGCACGAGGTGCCCGAAACCGCAACGCGGCCCGGCCGCGACGACGAACAGGACGAACGGGGCGCGACGGAGGTCAGACACCGAAGACCTCCGCCAGCGCGGTCACGACCTGCTCCACCTGCGCGTCGGTCAGGGCCGGGGACAACGGCAACGAGAGCACCGTGTCGGCAATGCGTTCGGCGGCCGGAAACTGACCGCGTTGAAATCCAAATCGTTCCCGATAGAACTGATGCAGATGAACGGCCGGAAAATGCACGCTCGACGCGACCCCAGCGCGTGACAGCGCCAGCGCGACATCATCGCGCGACGGTCCCGACGCCTCGTCGATGAGAATCGTGTAGAGGTGATGCGCGTGCACGGTGCCGGCCGGCACGGCGACAAATCGCGCGACCGGCAAGCGATCGCAGAGATCGTCGTAGCGGGCGGCGATGGTCCGGCGCCGCTCCGCGTGCCGGTCAATGGCCGCGAGCTGGTGCAGACCGATGGCGGCCTGCAGATCGGTCATGTTGTATTTGAAGCCCGGCGTCACCACGTCGTAACGGCTGGGCTGGACGGCCTGGTAGCGCGACCAGGCGGGGCGCGTCATGCCGTGCTGCGACGCGACCCGAATGCGTTCGGCGTCCACTTCCGACGCCGTCGTCACCATCCCGCCCTCGCCTGTCGTCAGGTTCTTCGTGGCGTAGAAGCTGAAACACGTGAAGTCGCCGGTCGTGCCGATTTTTTGACCGTCGGCCACGCCCTCGATGCAATGTGCCGCGTCTTCGACGAGTGCGAATCCATGCTGATCGGCCAGGCGACGGAAGGCGCGGACCTCGACCGGCCGTCCCGCGTAGTGAACCGGGATCACCGCGCGTGTCCGGCCGGTGATCGCCGCGTCCACGGCGGCGGGGTCGAGGTTTCCCGTCGAGAGGTCGACGTCGGCGAAGACCGGTGTCGCGCCCACGTGCACGATGACATTCGCGGTCGCGCAGAACGTCAGCGGCGTGGTGATGACTTCGTCGCCGGGTCCCACGCCGGCTGCGAGAAGCGACAAGTGCAGTCCGGCCGTGCAGGAATTGAGCGCCACTGCATGCGTGGCGCCGACGTACGCGGCAAAGGCGTCCTCGAACTGTCGCACGCGCGGCCCCGTCGAGAGCCACCCCGACTCGAGCGTGGCGATGACTTCGGCGATTTCCGCCGTGCCGATATCGGGCGGTGAAAATGGCACGGTGCGGCGTGCGGTGGCCAGGGTGCTCATGCGGCGTGTCCGTACGGGCCCGTCGGCGTGCCGCCGAGGGCGATGAAGACCCGGCGCCATCCTGCCAGCGCCGCGGTAAAGGGCCGATCGAGAGCCGTCGCCAGCGCGGCCCAGTCCTCCGCCAGCTGCTGTCGAATCAATTCGCCCACGGCCAGTTGGGTCTGCGCCTCGGCGTGAAGGTCGTCGCGCTGGCAGAGCTCCTCGAGATCCACGCCGCTCGCCCCTGCGGCCATGGCGGCCAGCTTGAGCAGGGTCTGGGTGCTCTGCATCAGTTGGGTCAGGCCAAGCTGGGCTTCGGCACGCGCGCCGCGCCGGAAGCGGCGCGCAACGTCGCGGGCCTGATGTTCGAGGGTGTCGAGGCTCTCCAGGGCAGTATCGACGGCCTCTTTGACCAACGCCGCCGTGGACAACGGCTCGTCGGCCGGCTGACCCGCCGCCTCGGGCTCGACAGTCGGTCCGCCGACACCCTTTCGCCGGTCGACCGTCACGACGACGGCGGGCGGCGCGGGGGGCGTCCGCAACGACAGGCCGAAAACTGGCCTGATTTTGGGCCGAAATGCGTGAGTGCGGGCGGAGGAGCGAACGTGCGTGACAGCCATGACACACCTTTCACGGAGGAGAAAGGCGAGAAGCGGGCCAACCGCCAGAATCGTGCTTAAAGAAACGCCCCCCTCACCCGATTAAGTCTCTGAGCGGGAGGCAGGGTGCCTCCAGCATGTCGGCATGGACGCCGGCAGACGTTTCACGGAGGACTCCTTACATGGCTTCGTTTTCAGTCGTTTCCAACGTCTCGGCGACCAACGCCCAGGCGAATTTGAACACCACCAACATTGGGCTCCAGAAAGCGCTGCAGCGCCTCTCGAGCGGCTACCGCATCAACTCGTCCGGTGACGACGCGGCGGGCCTCGTCGTGGCGAACACGTACCGCTCAGAGTCGGCCGTGTTGCAACAGGGCATCCGCAACGCGGGTGACGGCCTGTCCAGCCTGCAGATCAAGGATGGCGCGCTCAACAACATCTCCACGCTGCTCGATCGTCTCTCGACGCTCGCGACGCAGTCGGCGTCCTCCAGCGCGACGGTCAACCGGACCGCGCTGAACGCCGAGTTCCAGGACGTGCTTTCGGAAATCAACCGCGAAGCCAACGTGGGCGGCCTCGCGACGACGCAGGGCTTCTCGGTGTTCGTGAGCAGCAACGGCACGAACGGTGTCATCGGCGGGTCGATCGGCGCGGCCGACACGACGACGCTGGGCATCAACGCCCTGTCGGTCGCCACGGCTGGCGGCGCGGCGACTGCGGTGAGCACGGTCACCGCGGCCATCTCCACCCTCGGCGCCTCGCAGGCGACCGTTGGCACCCTCGAGAACCGGCTGCAGTTCGCCATCACGCTGGCGCAGTCGCAGATCGTCAGCAACAAGTCGGCGGAAAGCCGGATTCGTGACGCGAACATCGCGGAAGAGTCCGCGAACCTGACGCGCTACAGCATCCTGACGCAGAGCGGCATTGCGGCTCTGGCGCAGGCCAACTCGCAGAGCGGCGCGGTTCTTTCGCTGCTCCGGTAATAGACAGGCCGGTCGGACGCGGGTCGCCCCGCGTCCGACCGCACGTTAAGTTCGAACGCCGAACTTTGAAGTTCCCGTCAGGGTCTGACCATGTTGTTGATTGAACCCCGAGCCCAGGAGAACACGCTGTGAGCTCCCCCATCACCTTCAGCGGGTTCAACAATATCGACTTCAACACGGTCCTGAACTCGCTCATGCAGGCGGCCAGTCAGCCGCTGACCGACCTTCAGGATCGCCAGACCGCCCTCAAGACTCAGGTATCGCAATTCGACACGCTGAACTCACGCCTGTCCTCCCTGCGATCCGCAGCGGATGCGCTCGCGAGTCTGTCGTCGGTGTCCACGGTCTCAGGCACTTCCACCGACACGGCCGTCACCGTGGCCACGGGGACAGGCGCGGTCGCGGGCCACTACGACGTCGTCGTCAACGAGCTTGCGCGCGCTCAGGTGACGGCGTCCACGACGACCGCTCCGGACGCGACGACCACGGTCGTGGCGAGTGGCGGCACGCTGACGATTGGCGGCGTCGACGTCGCCATCAGCGGCGATGTGACGCTGCAACAGCTCGCAACGGCGATCAACCAGACCGATGGCATTGGCGTCACCGCCGCGGTCATCCGGACCGGTACGAACGCCTACAAACTCGCGTTGAGCAGCGTCGACACGGGGCTCGCCAACGCCTTTACCGTGACCAACGGGCTCACGGGCGGCACGGGAATCGCCTTCGGCGCCAACGCCGTCAACGCGTCCGACGCGTCGATCCTGATCAACAACATTGCGGCGACCAACAGCTCGAACACGTTCGTGGACATCGCCCCGGGGCTCACCCTGACCGTGTCGAAGAAGGATGCGGCGAAGACCATCGGGATCGACGTGGCCGCCGACAGCAGCGCGTTGTCGGACAAGGTCAATGGCTTCATCAGCGCCTACAACGACCTGGTCAAGTTCATCGACACGCAACGCACCGCGGCCAACAACGGCGACACGGGCAGCATCGGGCGCGATCCTCTGCTCCGTGGCCTGCGCAACAGTCTCCGGACGGAACTGCTGGGCGTGTACGGCAGCGCCAGTCTCCAGCGGCTGACGGAAGTCGGCGTCGAGTTCACCCGCGAGGGTACGCTCGCCCTGAACCAGAGTAAGTTCGACGAAGCCGTGAACACCAACGGCGACGACGTGAGGAACCTCTTCGCGGGCACGGGCGGGGCATTTCCCGCCATCGAATCCCTGATCGACGGGTACTCACAGACCGGGGGCGTCATCCCCGGCGTCAAGGATCGCCTGAACCAGCAGGTCGCGTCGATGGACGACCAGATCTCCAAGATGCAGGCGCGGCTCGCGCAGCAGCGCCTGGCCATGCAGCAGGAATTCACGGCAGCCGACGCTGCGATGTCGCAACTCAAGAGCCAGTCGTCGTCCCTCTCGAGCATCGGCTCGGGATTGGGATCGTTCTAACGCTTCGTCTCCCCTACGCCCATGCTGCACAACGGTCGCGCCGCTCAACAGTATCTTCAGACGCAGGTCCGCTCGAGCACACCGCTCGAGCTGGTGGTGATGCTCTACGACGGAGCGATTCGCGCCACCGCCGCGGCCTCCGACGCCATGGCGCGCCGTGACATTCCGGCCCGGCGCGCGAACCTGTCACGCGCCATGGCGATCATCAGCGAGCTGCAGAGCACGCTCGACATGGACGGCGGCGGCGAGATCTCGGAGCAGCTCGATCGGCTCTATGCGTGGATGACGTCGCAGCTCGTCGAGGCGACCGTGCGCAAGGACCCCAAGCCCATCGTCGACGTGCACCGCACGCTCGAGATTCTGCACGATGCGTGGCGCCAGGTCGCCACGGCGAAGCCGGTGCCGGAGTCCGCTGCGTGACACGGGACGAGCTCATCGAGCTCCTCGAGCAGTATCGTGCCGGCATCGAAGCGGAGGTCAGCCTGCTCCAGCAGCTGGCCGGCATCGCGCGGCATCAGCACGAGGTGAGCCAGGAGTCGGACTTCGTCGCGTTCCGTCAGGTGGCGGACAACCGCGACGACATCATGCGGAGCCTTGTGTCGCTCGAGGACAACCTGCGTGAGGTGCGGCAGGCGCTGACCTCCCATCGCGAACAGGCACGCACCGTCCCGGGCTACGAGGCCGTCGCGCATCGGCATCTCGAAGCCCTCCGGCTGGTGAACGCGATTCTCTCGACCGATCAGGAATCGATGTCCGCGCTGGCGGATGCCGAACTGGCGCGCCGGAGTGCCGTGGTGAGCCTCGAAAAGGGCGAAACGACGCTCGCCGCTTACAGGCGCGTGCTCTCGCCGCCCGTGGCCAGCGCATCCCTCGTCGACAGGCTCGGCTGAGATCGCGTCGCCACGACAAACTCCGCGCGATCCCGGAATCCCATTCGTGCGTACACGGCCGCCGCGGGTCGGTTCACCGCCGACACGAGCAGGGTCATGCGCAGGAACCTCGAGGTTGCGGCCGCGCACGCAGCGGCATGCATGAGCCGCTGCGCCACGCCCCGTCCACGCAAAGCGGGATCGACGACGACCTGGGCGACGTGGGCGGTGGACAGTCCGAGATCGGTCACGAAGACGGCGCCAGCCAAGGCACGACCTCGAGCGCCGGGCAGCACGAAGCTGAACTCTGGCCGGAACCAGCCGCAACCGGGACCGCCGAGGAGGCTCTCCACGTAGTCGTGCCACTCATCCGGCGATCCCGACGGCGCAAACGCGCGAACCTCCGTCGATCCGGCATACGCGCGCGCGCACAGGTCCGCAAACGCATCGCGATCGTCGGCCCACGCGCGAACGCCCTTTGACGCGTCACGGACGCTGTCTGTCGTTGGGAGAGGGTTGTGGCTGAGGGCGGTCAAATCCAGACTCAAGTAGCGATAGGGATCGAGCTGGAATCCGCGCGTGGCCAGTGTCTGACTGAGGGGCGACGCGCCGGCGCGAACGCAGAAGATCACTGATTCGGCTTGCGCGGCTTCAGGGGACGTCAGAATCGCGTCCACGAGCGCCTCGGACGCGAGGGCATCGGACGCAGCGAACGCCAGTACCTGGAGCGAGGCGCCGTGCAGGAGAAAGGCGGTCCAGCCACGCGGACCGCGTTCGTCGCGCGCGACGAACCCCGGCAGCTGGCCGGCCCGACGGGCGGGCTCGACGACGCGCCAGGCTTCGGTGACGTCCCAGTGGAGATCGCGTCGCCACGCCTGCGTTTCGGCAGCAAGCAGCGGCGCCACCTCATGGGGCGCGCACATCCGCCAGTCGACACAAATCATGGGAGGAGAGGTTTCGACGCCGACGCCAGCCGTCCACGGAGCCGCTCGACGAGTTGTTGGGGCGACGCCGCCGCCGCGGCCGCGGCCGCGGCGTTGGCCGCGCGGATCTGGTCGTAGACTTCCCGGCGATGCACGGGCACGTGAGGCGCGGCGCTGACGCCCAGACGCACGCCGTCCTTGCCGATACGGAGCACCTTCACTTCGATGCCGTCCCCGATGATGATGGCCTCGTCGAGCCTGCGTGTGAAGACGAGCACCTAACCCACCTGCAGGGGATGATCGATGGGATAGGCGCTGTCCACGCCGATGAGCTGAATGCCGCGCATGGCCGTCGGGTTGATCACCAGGGGCGCGCGCAGATTGGCCGTGGCCGACCCGTCTTCCTGCGCCCCGACGATGGCCAGCCACAACAGAGGATCCTGCCCGTTCGATCCAAGCCGCGCCAGATCGACACGCTCCAGTTTGGTCGCGTAGTCGCCGGTCACGCGACGCGGGTCGATGGCGACGAACGAGGGCCCTCCGGAATCGAGCCCCTGGACGACCGTGAACGGCTGCATCTCCAGCGAGCCAACCACGACGAACTGCCGACAGTTCTCGAAACCAGGCAGCCCCTCCGCAAACGTGACGACGCCGTCGAGCGCGACGTTGGAGCTCATCGCAGGTAATCCAGGAGGGACTGCCGCTCGGCCGAGCTCACCGCGCCCAGCGCGGCGCGATACGCCGTGTCCGCCTTTTGCAGGTTGGTGGCCGCCTGCGCCAGATTCGCGTCCTCGAGCTTCGAGCGTCGACTCTCCGCGGCGGTACGCAGCGACGCCAGGCGTATTTGAGCGGAATCCACGCCCTGCTCGTCGGTCCCAAGCAGCGCCTGTGCGCGCTGCGCGCGATCGAAGGCGCGCTGAAGGGCGTCGATGCCGGTGGCGATGCTGGCGTTGTCGCCGTTCTCGACCGCGGTCGCCAACGTGTCGAGCGCGGTGAACACATCGGTTGTGTCACTGCCCTGTGCGATGGCCCGACCGTTGAATGACACAGAGACCGTGCGGCCCGACTCGACCTCGACCTGCGCGGTGTCCGCGTTGCCCTGATAGGTCCAGGTGCCGGCGACCTGTGCGTAAGCCGCGGCATTGCTATTGGTGCCCGAGAACAGGAAGTTTCCGTTGGATGTCGTGTTCAGGTCGGACACCATCGCCTGCCGCAGCGACCGCAACGCCTGCGCCGACGAGGCCAGGGCCGCAGGATTCACCTGGGTGCCCTGGGCACTGAGCGCCGTCGTGATGGCACTCGTCAGCTTGTCGGAATACCCCGTCAGGACCGAGTCCGCGCTGGCAAGCCGCGCCGCGGCGGCGTCGTTGGTTTTGGTGTAGGCGTCGATGCCGTTGAGCGTCGACCGCTCGGCAATCGCCTGCTGCGTCCCACGCGGATCGTCACCTGCGCCGGAAATGCGCTTGCCGCTGGAGAGCTGCTGCTGCGCGCGCGCCAGCTGGCTGCTCGCCGTGTTGATGGCGAAGAGTCCGTCACGAACAACGTCGTAGATTACCCGCATCACTGCACCATCGCCATCAGGGTTGTGAGCGTGTCGTTCACCGTGGTGAAGAATCGCGCGCTCGCTTCGTAGGATCGTTGGAACTTCATCAGGTTCGCGGCCTCTTCATCCAGCGACACGCCGGAGGCCTGGTCCCGCAGCTGCTGGAGCTGCCGAACCACCGCCTCGCGTGTACCACTCGTCGACTGCGCCGTCGCCACGTCCGATCCGACCTGGTAGACGAAATTCGACCAGGCCTCGGCGGCGGTGGCCGTACCGCCGGACATCACGCGCGCGTTGCGGATCCCAGCCAGCGCGCGCGCCGTCTGATTGTCCCCGACCGCGCCGGTCGCGGATCCCGCCAGGAGCTGACTGTCGGCGGCCAGCGAGGGATCGACCGCCATCGCGGCGGCCGCGCCAGCGACGGCCGCCGGCGCCGTGAAGAAGTTGCCGGCGGCGTTGCCATTGGCGTCGTAGCCGCTGGCGTGCACCGCATTGACCTGCGTGGCGACGTCATACGCCAACTGGTCCAGGTTCGTTTGATAGCCGCCAAGGACCGTATCGCGCAGCGTGATCAGGCCGCCAAGCCGGCCATTCGTGACCTGTGAGGTCACGTCGAAGTCACTGAGCATCAATGACACGGCGCCGGAAGGCGCGGTCGAGACGAGGCTCACGGCGTTCGACGTGCCGCCCAAGACGAGCGCCTGCCCCTGCGGCATGGTCAGATCGAGCCCGCCATCACCGCGCGTGATGACGGAGACGTCGGCCAACGACTGGATGTCGGCCAGCACGTTGGCCCGTTCGTCTTTCAAGGCCTCGACGTCGGTACCATTGCGGCTGATGATCTGCCCGTTCAGTTGCGCGAAGCGATCGGTCAACTGATTGAGCTGTCCGACCGCGTCGCGCACGGACACGTTCGTGGAGCGTTGCAGCTCTGTAATGCGTCCCGACAGGGCACCGAACCCCTGGGCGAGGGTCTGTGCCTGGCGCACGACCGAGTCGCGGGCGGAGGAGGACGTGACGTCGGTCGCGAGTTGGGAGAACGATGTGAAGAGGCCGTCCAGGTCCGCGTCGAGCGAGGACCCGGGCAAGCCAATCGCCGACTCCACTTCCTTGAGCCCGTCGAGCAGCGCGGAGTCGTGCGAGAGCCCGGCCTGCTCATGTCCGATCCGGCCGTCGATCAATTCGCTCCGATGCGCCTGAATGCCGAGGACGTCGACGCCGTGGCCGGGGCCAAGGGCCTCGGTTGGCGCGCGCTCGGCCAAGGTCACCGTGCGGCGCACGTACCCCGGCGTGTTGATATTGGCGATGTTCTGCCCCGCCACGTCGAGACCGGTGCGATACGCGGTCAACGCGGAGGTGGCAATCGAAAGACTGTCGAAGAGGCCAGACATGGTTCAGGTTCGGGCAATGACCGTGGACGGACGCGGCGACAGACCGCGTCGGCGGCCGGTCGCTCCGTAGTCGGCCGGAACAACGGCCGCGGCCACGGCCGCGGCGGCCGCGCCGAGCGTGTGGCAGCGGGCCATGGCCAGCCGGACGTTCATGACCGCGGCCCGGACGTCGGGCCTGCGGGCGAGCTCTGTCAGATCGCTCGAGGTGAGCGCGTGCACGGCGGTCGAGACCGGTGCCTCGGCGACCAGCACGAGATCCGGCTGCCCGCTCTCGAGGCTGACAGCCAGCCCGTCGAGCGCAACGGTCAGACGATCGAGCGCGTCAGATCTTTGGGTCACGGGCCTGGACGAGCGAATCAATGATCCGGTCGGCCAGTGAACCAAGATCCCTGGCCAGTTGTCCGGACTGATACAACTCGCGCGCCCTGGCCACGTTAACGGGTCGAACGTCTCCGGAAATTGCGGCTGCATGCACGGCTTCATCCGCCAGACGGAGTTCGTCTGACAGCTTCACCGCGTCCGGATTCTTCTCCGCTACCCTGGACGGCTGGCGAGTTGCTTCGGTTGCCGTGTGGGCAACCCGGCTCGATTCTGTGCGAGGGTCAACTTTCATGGTTTGTTCGCTCCCCGTCATCCGGGTTCCGAATCCCATCCCTGCGCTACTAATCGGCCCCACTTCTGTAACCTTTAATCAGCGCTCTGGCTCGCGGCCAGTCGCTGCAGTGCGTTCGACGGATCCACGGGTTGCCCCTGGTCCAGCACCTCGAAGTGCAGGTGTGGTCCCGTCACGCGGCCGGTCGCTCCTGATTTCGCAAGCGACTGCCCGTCCCCGACCACGTCACCGACATTCACCGACACCTCCGAGAGATGCGCGTAGCGCGTCATCAGCCCGTTGCCGTGATCCACCTCGACCGTCAGGCCATAGCCAGACCGTTCGCCCGCGTACACCACCCGTCCTGACATGGCCGCTGGCACGTCCTGCCCGACGGGCATCGCGATGTCGGTCCCCTTGTGGAACTTCATCTCGCCGTTGATCGGGTCCTGCCGCCAGCCAAACTGTGAACTGATGCGCGACGCTGACAACGTCCGCGACAGCGGGTTGTCCAAGTGCGGCAGCGCCATCGCCGAGGTCTCGTTGCCACGTTCCGGCAGACTGAATCCGCCGTTTCCGGCCGTGGTCATCGATAGTGGCAGGGACAGCCCGCTGGGCAGCACGGCACTCGCAGCGCCGGCGCCGGCGCCGGTACCCGCCTCGCGCATGAGCGGTCCGAGCATCGAATCGCTCAGGCCGAAGCCACCTGCGCGGCTGAGTGCCAGACTGAGCTCGCTGTACATCGCATCGGCCAGCGGCCCCTTCGCGAACCCCGCGTCCTTGTCGTCATCGTCGAACATCGACGACCGCATGGCGGCCATCATCTGATTCAGGAGGAGCGACTCGAACTGGGCGGCCAGCGCCTTCAGTTGCTCCGGGGTCTGTCTGGCGGACGACGACGAGGGGCTGGGCGCGGAGACCGCACCGTCGACCTGATCGATTCCGTTGGTGCCGTTCGCCATGATCGATTCTCTACAGAATGATGATCTCGGCTTTCAAAGCCCCAGCGGCCTTGAGCGCCTGCATGATCGCGATGATGTCGCGTGGCGAGGCGCCAAGCGCGTTGAGCGCCGATGCGACAGCATCGAGCGTGGTGCCTTCCTGCAGCGACACGAGCTTGGCATTGCCCTCGCGGACATCGACCTGCTGGTTCGGCACGACGGTGGTCTCGCCGGTCGTGAAGGGATTCGGCTGGCTGACCTCGTATTTCGTCGAAATACGAACCGAGAGGTTCCCGTGCGCGACAGCGGCCGGGCCGAGCTTCACATTGCCGCCGACGACGACGGTGCCCGTGCGCTCGTTGATCACGACACGCGCCGCGACGTCGGTCTCGACGGGCAGCGTCTCGAGCTGTGCCATCAACTCCGCCACCGAGTTACGGAACTGGGCCGGCACCGTCACCGCCACGCTGCCCGGATCGAGCGCGTGCGCTGAGGGCCCGCCGAGGAACGTGTTGATCACTTGCGCCACACGGGACGCCGTGACGAAGTCGGGTTCGCGCAAAGAGAAGGTCACCACGTCAGCGGTCGACGCGATGGCGTCCGGCGCGACCTGCACGATGGCGCCGCCGGGAATGCGTCCGACCGTCAGGTGATTGACCTGGACACTCGTACCGCCGCCGCCGCCGCCGAAACCACCGATGGACAAGGGCCCCTGCGCAAGGGCCACGTCCTCGCCGGACGGTCCCTTCAACGACGTCGGCAGCAGCGTGCCACCCTGCAGACTGCGCGCGTCACCAATCGACGACGCGATGACGTCGACCCGTGCGCCGATGCGCTGATACGGCGACATCTCGGCGGTCACGACGACCGCGGCGATGTTCTCGACCTTCACCTGGTCGGCCGGCACGGTGAGGCCGAAACGCGCCAGCATGTTGGCCAGCGTCTGCGTCGAGAAGATCGTCTGGCGCTTGTCGCCGGTCTTGTTGAGGCCGACCACCAGGCCGTAGCCCACGAGCGGTGACGGGCTCACGCCCTGCAGCGTCACGATGTCCTTCAACCTCGACTCGCTGGCCTGGACGCGTTGAGTTGTCGGCATGAGCACCGCGAGCGCGGCAACCACGGCCGCCGCGCCGCAGCGGCGAAGCAGCTTGTGCGCCCCGGCCTTGGGCGTCACGAGTGGTGAGTTGGTCCGGTTGTGTGTCGTCATGGTCTCAGAACACCTTGTTGAGGATCTTGATCAGCCATCCCGGCTCGAGGCTGTCGTGCACGAGCCCGGCGCTGAGCGATCGAATCCTCAACTGCCCCACCATCGTCGAGGGAATGACGTTGCCCGGCTGGATGTCCACCGTGCGTATCACCCCGCTGAGCACGACGACATTTCGGTCGCCGTTGATGTCGACTTCCCGCAGGCCTTCGACCACAAGGTCTCCGCTCGGCAGCACTTCGGTGACGCGCGCCGTCATGACCGCGGAGAGTTCCGTCGTTCGCGTCGTGCCGCCAGAGCCCTTGAATTTCGTGTCGGTCCCGGCCGGAAGGCCCTTGGACAGGATGGTGCCGATCTTGCCGGGAAACGTCGCGCTCGCGCTGCCGGACTTGCCGACGTTCGAGTCCGCGGACCCGGACGCACTGAGGCTCTCCTCGACGCGAATGGTCACGAGATCGTTCACGCGACGGGCGCGCAAGTCGCTATTGAGGTCGTTCATCCACAGCGAATGCCCGGTCGTGTTCGACCGCCGTGCGGCGGCCAGATAGCGCGCGTACACCTCGTCGTAGTTGGTGGCGTTGGCGGCCTGCTGCGCCCACGCGACTGACGGGGCCATCGAGAGCAGCATGACGATCGCGCACGCGGCCACTTGTCGGCTGTTATCGCGCATAGTTCACCTCGACCAATCCTTCCTTCACGATCCGGCCACGCAGATCCTTGCGCGTGTCCGGATTGACGACGCGAATGACGTCGCCGCGATCACCGCCATCGGCGGCGATCAGTTCGGCACTGACCTGCACGTCACCGGAGACCGCCACGACCGTGACGCGGTCTCCCGGTTCGACGGCCCGCCTCACGATGACGGCGCCCGGCAACACGGTGGCGCCCGCGGCCATCGGCCGCAGCACTCGGCCCCCACGCACTTGTGCCGCCGTCAGCACGTGGCGCAACGGCGCATCCCGCAATTCCTCCCGGACCACGCGCATCGCGTCTGGCGCCATCGTCTCGTTCCGATCGATCGCGCGGGTGGTCACCACATGCTCGGCGACGACGCGCACCGTGGCGATGGCGGTGATGGGCATGCCCGTCGCGGGCAACAGCGCGAACCGCATCGGCCGACCGAGCCGCGCCGACGGGTCGGGCCGTGCCTGGCGGAACAACGTGGGCAATCCGGCGCGGGCGGGCAGGTCGATCGCTTGAATATCGATCGTCGCGTCCACGCCAAGCCGCGCGGCAATGGCCGCGCGAATCACCACGTCGGCCGGCGCCAGCGCGGGCGAATCCGCCTGCCCTTCGAGGCACACGACAGCTGCCGCGGCCACAAAGGCCGCGATGAGCGTCACGAGCAGGAGAGGCCGGCGGATCGTCTGCATTACCGGACCAGTGAGTTGACCTGGGACAGCATCTCGTCGGCGGCCTTGACCACGCGCGAGTTCGCTTCGTACGCGCGCTGGCCGATGATCATGTTGACCATTTCTTCGACGACGCTGACGTTCGAGTCCTCCACGAACCCCTGCGTCAGCGTGCCGCGGCCGTCGGTGCCTGGCGCTCCCGACTCCGGTTCCCCCGAGGCCGTCGTCGTCGCAAAGAGGTTGCCGCCAAGCGGACGGAGGCCGGCGGCGTTCGAGAAGTTGGCAATCTCCAACGTTCCGAGCTGCTGCGAGGCACTCTGGCCGGCAATTACGGCCGACACGACACCGTCACGCGAGATGCTCACGCTCGTGGCGTTGGGCGGGATCGAGATCTGCGGGTCGACGGAGTAGCCCTCGGACGTCACGAGCAGCCCCTGGGCATCCTGATGGAACGTGCCGGCGCGCGAGTAGCCCGTGGTGCCATCGGGCAGCGTGATCTTGAAGAAACCGTCGCCTTGAATGGCCACGTCCAGGGGCGCTCCGGTCTGGCGGAGATTGCCGGCCGAGAAATTTCGGGCCGTCGCGACGGCGCGCGTGCCGAGCCCCACCTCGAGACCGACCGGGGCTTCCGTCGTGGAGGAGGCCGACGATCCGGCGGCGCGGATTTCCTGGTACACCAGGTCCTCGAATTCCACGCGGCTCTTCTTGAATCCGGTCGTGTTGACGTTGGCGAGATTGTGCGCAACGTTGTCGATGTTCGTCTGTTGCGCGTTCATGCCGCTCGCCGCCGTGTACAGTGCGCGAATCATGGGATCTCCAACTCTGCTGGTTCCGGGTTCTGCGGTTCCGGGTTCCTTGGTTCTGTTTCTGGTTCGAACCTCAGACGTCGAGGCTCGAACGTCTGCGTTCTGCGTTCGACGTTCCTAGCGTCGTCCCAGGTTGTCGATGGCTTTCCCGTCGACGTCGTTCATCAGCATCGAAATCGCTTTCTGCAACGCTTCGAAACCTCGCGAGACGGACGTGAGCTGGGCGAGTCGATCGGCCACGGAGACGTTCGACTGTTCGAGTGATCCGCCGTGCACCTGAACGTTGTCGAGCGCGGAGGGCGTCTGGCCGTTGGCGCTGAGCAGCGTGCCGTGGTCGTGCTCCATGAGCCCGGGATCGGCCACCGTGACGAGGGACAGCTGTCCCGCTCGCGTTTCGCCGGACCAGACCGTCCCGTCGCTGTCGATGCGCACCTCGCCGGGCCCCAGCGTGATCGGACCACCTTTGCCCAGAACGGGATCGCCGTCCTCGGTCACGAGGCGTCGATCCGAATCGAGCGTGAAGTGCCCGTTGCGGGTATAGCGATCGCCCTGGGCGGTATTCACCACGAAGAGGCCTTTGCCGTCGATCGCGACGTCGAGCGAGCGTCCCGTCGTCGTAATCGCACCGTCAGTGGAGTCGAGGCGTTTACCGCCAAAGGTCGTATCGATGGCGGTCTGCAGGGCCGCGTCGAACTGCGGTCGCTCGGCCACCGCACGCGATTCGCGTTCGCCTTTGTATCCGGCCGTCCCGATGTTCGCGATGTCGGTCGCGACCCGATCGAGCTCATCCGCGCGCGCGCGCAGGCCGCTGAGGGCGATGTATTGACTGCCAGACATGGGTGACTCCGGATAACGGCGCGATCTACCGGGCCGCAGCCAGCTGCGATTCGCGCAGCCGGGCTTCGGCAAGCTTGAGATGGAGGCGCACTTCGCTCTCGGAGAGCGCCTCGTTCTGGGCGATGTGCGCCAGTTCCGCGCCCTTGCGGGCAGCGGTGACGACCCGCTTGCTGACACTGGCGCGCGACGCGGTGCGCGGTGCGGCGGTGCGCCTGGCGGACGGGTCCTGCAGCTCGCGCGCCATGGCCGCGAGACCGGCTTCGGTCGTGTCGGTCAGGAGGGCCAGGCCATCAGCCAGCCGGCTCAGCCGCTCGCGCATGTGGCTCAACTCACGCAGCCGCCACGTGGTCCACAGGACCAGGCCCGTCTGAATCAAGAGGAGGGCGGCGACCGCGCCGCCGCCGGCGAGAAAGGCCGTGCGGTGAATCCAGTAGAAGTCCTTGAATTCCATAATCATGACCGGTTCTCCAGGTCGGCCGTTCGACGGCCGTTCGTCAACTCCGTGATGCGCACGCCGTAGTTGCCGCCGACGATGACGACCTCACCGCGCGCAATCAATCGCTCACCCACCAGCAACTCCACCGGGTCGTCCGGGGAGCGTCCCATGTCGACGACCGAACCCGGACTGAGGTCGGCCACGGCGCGTAGCGGCAGCACCGTACGGCCGAAGCGAACGACCAGCGGCAAGTCGACGTCCATCACCGCATCGAGGCGGCCATCGGCCGCGAGCGACGCGTTGTCCGTCGCCGCGGGGCTCGACAACTCCGCGAGACCGCCGAAGCGGCAGACAGCACCATCCGGCCACGACGCCTCCACGACCTGGGCCCCTTTGGGCGCGGGTCCCGACTGGACGACGGGTTCGGCCACGATGAGACCGGCCAAGCCGGGGTGCGTCTCGAAGACCGAGATGGCATGCGCCACCAGGCCCATCAACACCGGGCCCACGACGTCGTCGGCCGCGGGCGTCTCGAGGGCCAGCAGCTTCGTCGCGCACGCGAGCATGCCCTCGCGCTCGAACCAGGCGGTCAATGCCCCGTTGGCCACACCCGAGACCCGGGCCGTGACGATCCATCCCTGGCCGTCGGACGCCGTCGCGGGGGCAACGGAGGCGGGAATGCCGAGTTTGGTCGGCGCCCACGCCGCGCGAAGCGCCTGCGCGAAAACCTCGGCGGCCGCGGTGAGCGTCACTGAAGTGGCCATGTCAATTTGCTCCTGTCGTTGCGGCCGTTGCCGGATCGCAGCGTGTTTCGACCTGCACCATGAGTCGTCCGTGCTCGGACGCGAGGCGTGCGGTCAGCTTGCGGATGCCGCCGGCGTAAACGTCGATCGGCTGGTCGGCCGAGAGCGGCAGCGCGAGGATTTCGCCCGGCTTCAGCGCGAGCACGGCACCGGTCTTCAGGCGCGTGCGAATCAGCGGCACGATCGGGATGGGGACGCGCGCAAGGTTTTCGTCCATCCACGCGCGCTCGGTGGCGGTCAGCTCGCGGCGCTGGCGCTGCCACGCGCTCGAGAACTGGGTGCCCGCGGTCTCCACGACGTTCGTGGGGATGCAGAGACTAATCATTCCGCGGACATCGCCGACTTTAAGGTCGAAGATGACCGCGCACACGATTTCGTTCGGCGCTGCGACCTGCAGCATCTGCGGGCGCGTCTCACGGCCGCGGATGGTGAACGACAGCGTGGTCACGGCCTTCCAGGCCTCGGCCAGACCGTCGAGCAGGCGCTTGACGACCTCGTCGACGACGTTCTGTTCGATTTCCGTGAGCGGACGCGAGACGGGCACGACCTGGCCCGTCCCGCCGAGCATGCGGTCGATCATCGCGAACGCCACGGACGGATTGATCTCGAGCGCGCCCACCTCGTCGAACGGTGCGATGCTCAGCGAATAGAAGGCCGTGGGATCGCTCAAGGAAGAGAGGAACTCCTGATAGGAGAACTGCTCGACCGAGGCAACCGACAGATTGATTGTCGTGCGCAGGTACGCGGAGAGTGACGTGGAGAGATTACGGGCGCCGCGTTCGTACAGGAACTGCAGCGCGTGCATCTGCTCTTTCGACACCCGATCCGGGCGCCGGAAGTTGTAGCGCACGACCGGTCCGGTGGACGTCGATTTGCGGCGCCCGCGCGGAGCATCGCCTGCCGCGGAGAGCAGCGCGTCGATCTCGGCCTGCGTCAGGACCTTGGACACGGTCAGCTCGCCTCCGCGGGCTGCAGCCATTCCTGCATCATCGAACGCAGCCGGCTCACGGCCTGCGTGCGCAGCTGGGACACGCGGGACTCACCCACGCCGATGACCTGGCCAATCTCGGCCAGGGTCAACTCTTCCTCATAGGACAACGCGAGAATCTGGCGCTCACGCTCCGGCAACTGGGCCAGGGCACGCACGAGCCGCAACCGCAGTTCGCGCCGCTCGAGCTGGCGATACGGGCCTTCGTCGTCGACGGCCACGTCGAGCAGCCCGGCCGATTCCTCACCGGTTCCCGCCGCCTGCACGGCCGCGAGGTCCGCGAGGCGCAGGTCGTCGAGTTTCGCTTCGTAGTCGTCGGTCGAGACACCCAGGGCCGCGGCAATCTCCTCGGCCTCGGGCTCGCGGCCGAGCGTGTGCCGCAGGCGCGCCATCGCGCCGTCGACGTCCCGCTGCAGTTTGCGGAGCGATCGCGGCACCCAGTCGAGTCCGCGCAACGCGTCGAGCATGGCGCCATGAATGCGGCGCCGCGCGAACGCGTCGAACGGCACGCCGAGCGAGGGCTGGTAGCGGTTCGCCGCTTCGATGAGGCCCAGCACGCCGACGCTGACCAGTTCGGACAACTCCACCTGCGATGGCAGCCGTCGTCCAAGCCGGCTGGCCATCGACCGAACGAGATCAACATGCGCCATGACCAGCGCGTCGCGCTGCTTCGGGTCCTGCGCCGTGACGGTTCTCACGCGCATCGCGGGGCCTCCATCTTCGAAGTGTTCGAGGGCGACGAGCCCACGAGCACGGGCGTAGCGGGCCACGGTCCGCTGCCGGACTGGCGGGCCGTGGTCAGGCGTCGGGCGAGACGGCGAATACAGCCGCTCGCCGCACCAGCCGCCTCGCTGCCGATGAGCGGCATCTGCGAGAAGCCGGCCTCTTTCACGAGACGGTCCTCGAGCACGTGACCGTCGTAGCGGAGCGCGCGGCCGAGAAACCGATCGGCCGCGAGGGAAATCTGGCGAAACACGAGCCCGCCTTCTTCCGCATCACGCGCGGAGTTGACGACGACGCCGATCGGCTTGGTGGCGTCGCTGGCGCTCACGAGCTTGATGACCGCGTAGGCATCCACGACGGCGGCCGGGTCGTACGACGTGACCACGAGCGCGTAGTCGGCGAGACCGATGACGTCGATGACGTTGTCGGAGATGCCGGTCGCGGTGTCGATCAACAGGAAGTCCAACTCGCGGCCGGCGGTCTCAATCGCCCCAACGAGCCGCATCCACCGCACGTCGTCGAACGCGGTGAGCGCGCGCACGCCGCTGCCGGCAGGGATGATGCGAATGCCGCCAGGCCCAGTGAGCGTGACTTCCTCGATCGCGCGGGTGCCGTCGAGCACGGCGCCGAGGTGCTGTTCGGGCGTGAGGCCCAGCAACACATCGATGTTGCCGAGCGCGAAGTCGGCATCGAGGATGCCAACGCGGTGACCTAGTCGAACCATCGCCATGGCGAGGTTGATCGTGAGGCTCGTCTTCCCCACGCCACCCTTGCCGCTGGTGACGGCGATTCTGGTCGCAGGCGGCCGGGTGCCGGCCGACGCGGTCAGTGACACGGTTGTTCCTCCATCGCCGGCTCCCGCAGGAGCGCAGCGGCCAAACTGCCGGGGGTCGCGCGCCATAGATCTTCGGGCACGCGCTGGCCGGACGTGAGATAGGACACGGGCAGACCGGACTCGCGCACGGCCGCCACGAGCGGCATCACGGATTCGGTCTCGTCGAGCTTGGTGATCACGACGCGCGACGGCTTGAGCGCGGCGTAGCGATCGATGACGCGGCGCGCCGTTGGCGCCGAGGTGTCGGCGGCCAGCACAAGGTGTGTGCGGACGCTGCGCTTGTGACTCAGCACGTCGAACAGGGCGGTGACGCCTTCGTCAGACGGTGATCGGCCGGCGGTGTCGACGAGCACGGGATTGCGCGACGACGCCAGCGCCAGCGCCAGTTCTTCACCGTTGCGCGCGACACGGAACGGGACCGCGAGGATCTCCGCGTACCCGCGCAGCTGTTCAATCGCGCCGGCGCGAAAGCTGTCAGCGGCGACCAGGTTCAGCGCGCGGTTGCGGAGGAGTCGTTCCTGCGCGGCAATCTTGGCAATCGTGGTGGTCTTCCCGACCCCGGGCGGGCCGACGAAGACCTCACACCGTTCGTACTCGGCGTCATTGCCGGCCAGCGGCTCGAGTTCGGCGGAGAGGGCGCGACGGATGATCTGATCCGACCCGCCCCGGCACTCCGCGTCTGACATCCGATTGACCACGGCCTCGGCAAGAGCGAGGTCCATGCCGGCGGCGACAAGGCGGGCCACCACGCCAGAGCGGAGCTGGTCGGCGCGGCGCTGTCGGCGCGACGTCACCTCAGTCGGAATCCCGGTCGGAATTCCGGCCAGGTCGAGGGCCCGTGGCGCGAGGTCGTCGGCAGTTGGCCGCTCGGCTGCAGCCGTCAGACGCACCACGCGCTGGCCCAGCCAGCCGCGCCAGCCAGCGGCCGGCACGAGCTCGGTGGACAGCACCAGGGCGGCCGGACCGAGCTCTTCTCGGGCCGCAGCCAGGGCTTCTCGCACGGTGGGTCGGTAGAGCCGCTTGACGTGCATGTCAGTCGAGGGTGGTCACGGAGACCACACGGACCTGCGCGGGAACTTCAGCGTGTGAAAGCACGGCCACGTGCGGAAGTGCACGGGAGAGCAATCGCCAGAGGTGGGGACGCAGCATCGGCGAACACAAGAGCACAGGTTGTGCCAGGTCTTCCGAGGCCAGCACTTCACCCAGGCGACTGGCCAGCGCCTGGGCTCGGGCGGGGTCCATCGCGAGGATCGCGCCGCGATCAGTCCGCGTCAGCGACGCGGTCAACGCATCTTCCAGGGACGCGGACATCGAGATCACGCGGAGCTCGCCTGTCTCCGCCTGATAGGCGCGGCAAATCGAACGCCCCAGCGCGGTGCGCACCGCCTCGACGATCACGTCTGGATCCTTGGTCACGGCGGACGCATCGGCCATGGCCTCGAGAATGGTCGAGAGGTCGCGCACGCCGACACGCTCACGCAACAGTTGTCGCAGCACGCGCTGCACGTCGCCCACGGACGCGACCTTGGGCACGAGTTCCTCGACGAGCTTGGGCGACGTCTGTCCGACGCGATCGATCAGCTCCTTGGTCTGCTGGCGGGTGAGCAGGTCCGGCAGGAACGTCCGGATGACCTCGGACAGGTGCGTCGAAATCGCCGTGGTCGGATCGACGACGGTATAGCCGCCCTGGATGGCGACATCCCGACGCTCGGACGTGATCCAGACCGCGGGCAGACCAAACGCCGCTTCACGCGTGTTGACGCCCTCGAGCGGCATCGTGACCATGCCCGGATTGATGGCGAGGAGCCGGTCCGTGTACAGCTCGCCGCGCGCCACCTCGACACCCTTGACGAGAATGGCGTACGTGCGCGGTCCGAGCTGGAGATTGTCCGCCACGTGCACGGGCGGAACGACGAGGCCCGTCTCTGACGCAATCTGCTTGCGAATCGCACGCACGCGATTGAGTAACGTGCCGCCGCGGGCCTCGTCGACGATCGTCACGAGCGCATAACCGACTTCGATGCCCAACGGGTCGACCTGCGTGACGCCCTCGATCGCATCGGGCGCCGGCTTGTTCTCTTCGACGGGCGCCTCGGTCTTCGTTTCGCGCCGGTTCGCATAGGCCGCGCCGCCGAGGATTGCGGCGACGAAGAGAAACGAGAACTTGGGCAGTCCGGGAATCAGCGCGAGCGCGATGAGCACCGCGGCGGCGACCGCCAGCGGACGCGACCGGGCCAGCAACTGGACCGCGACGTCCTCGCCCAGGTTGGATTCCGAAGCCGCGCGCGTCGTGATGAGGCCGCCCGACATCGACACGAGCAGGGCCGGAATCGCGGTGACGAGCCCTTCACCGACGGTCAGGATTGTGTACGTCTCGGCCGCGGTCCCGATGTCGAGCCCGTGCTGCACCACACCGATGATGAGACCGGCGACGATGTTGACGGCCGTGATGAGGACGGCAGCCAGCGCGTCGCGCTGTGTGAAGCGGATGGCGCCGTCCATCGCGCCGTAGAAATCCGCCTCGCGACGCAGCCGGTCCCGGCGGGTGCGCGCTTCCTGATCGGTAATCGCCCCGGCATTGAGGTCCGCGTCGATCGCCATCTGCCGGCCGGGCATGGCGTCCAACGTGAACCGCGCCGTGACTTCGGAGATGCGGACCGCGCCATGGTTGATGACCAGGAACTGAATGGCAATCAGGACGAGGAAGACCACGATGCCGACAACGAAGTTGCCGCCGACCACGAACTGGCCGAACGACATGATCACGTTGCCGGCCGCGCCGATGCCATCCTGGCCGTTGAGCAGCACCAGCCGCGTCGACGCGACGTTCAGCGAGAGCCGAATCAAGGTCAGCAACAGCAGCAGCGAGGGGAAGACCGAGAACTCCACCGGCGTCTTCACGTAGATGGCGGTGAAGAGCAGCACGACGGCCAGCCCGATGTCGACCGACAGCAACAGGTCGAGGACGATCGGCGGCATCGGCACGATCATCAGCAGGACGACCGCGATGATGGCGGCGGGCGCCAGCAGGAAGGCGGCGCGGAACGTTTGAGGCTTCACGGGTGTAGGCATGATGCGATTCGCTCCGTCACACTCAGAGCATCAACTGCTTCAGGCGCACGAGGTACGCCAGCACTTCGGCTACGGCACCGAACAGGTCAGCGGGAATCGAGTCGCCGAGGTCGGCAGCCTTGTACAGCGCCCGAGCCAGGGTGACGTTTTCAACGATGGGCACACCGTGCTCGCGCGCCACGGCGCGGATTCGAGCGGCCATGTGGTCCTGCCCCTTGGCCACGACGACGGGCGCGGCCATCTCCCCACGTCGATACTCGAGTGCGACGGCGAAGTGCGTCGGGTTGGTGATCACCACCGTCGCCGTTTCCACCGCCTTGAGCATGCGGTTGCGCGCCATGTCTCGCTGAATCTTGCGAACGCGCCCTTTGATCTGGGGATCGACTTCGTTCTGTTTCGCTTCGTCGCTCAGTTCCTTGCGGGTCATCTTCAGTTCGGAGAACCACCGGAAGCGCTGCCAGGCGTAGTCCGCGACGCCGAGAGCGAGGAGCGCCAGACTCGAGCGCCACAGCAGCGTCCAGAGCTGGTTCCAGCCCGCGCGCGCCGCCTCGAGGGGCGACATGCCCATCAA